>JAUHYJ010000121.1 GCA_030425785.1 Acidimicrobiia bacterium
TCGGGGTCGGAGCTGTCGTCGTTGCGCTGGTCGCCGTGATCTGGTGGGCGCTCGCGGCGTCGACCGCACAGCGCCTGCCCGGCCAGGTCGCCACCGGCGTCGATCCCCGCGACGACCGCAGCCAGCTCGTCGCCGAGGCGCGTGCGGCGCAGCTCACCAACCCCGGCGCGGCGGCCGACACCTACGGCCTCGTGCTCGCCGAGTACCCGGACGACGTCGAGGCGCTGGCCTACCGCGGCTGGACGCTCGCACTCTCGACGACCACCATCGACGACCCCGAGCTGGCCGGGGCGACCCTGAGCGAGGGCATCGAGTCGCTCGCCCGCGCCGTCGAGGTCGACCCGGACTACCCCGACTCGTTCTGCTTCCTCGGCATCATCCAGGCTCGCTTCCGCAATCAGCCCGACGAGGCCCGTCCGTTCCTCGAACGTTGCCTCGCGGCCAACCCGCCCGGCGACATCCGCGGACTGGTGCAGGGCCTGATCGACAGCCTGCCACCGGCGTCCGCCGATTCGGGCGGCTGACGGTCGAGGCGGGCGACCGCAGTCCGGACCGGTCTCAGACGACGGGGGGCGGCCAGACGGTCGCGTGCACGATCCGGCCGCGCTTGTCGCGCTTGAGCACCCAGACCGACGCCTTGCGCCAGTCGACCGGCGTCCGGATCGAGGCGCCGCGCTTCTTGAGTGTCTGGATCGTCGCCGGGATGATGTCGCCGTGGCTGCACAGCACGGTGCCGTTCGGCGTCTCGGCCAACAGTTCGAGCACGGGCTCGATCGGCTCGTCCTCGGTCAGGCGATCGTCGATCGCGACGGTGGTCTTCATGCGCTGTGCGAGCGGCTCGAGCGTCTGCACGCAGCGGACGTACGGGCTCGACAGCAGCGCCGTCGGGTCGGACTTGGCGAGTCGCTTGCCGGCGAGCTCCGCCTGCTTCCACCCCTTCTTGCTGAGCGGCCGGTCGATGTCGTCGCCGGTCCACAGCCGCCGTTCGCCTGCCTTGGCGTGACGGATCAGGTAGAGCTGGGCCATCAGCCGGTGAGCTCACCGGTCAGGCGCTGGTGTCGGGCGGTGAGCCCGCGCGCCATGAGGATGAACAGCGCGCCCGAGGCCAGTGCCACGAGACCGCTGAGCGCTGCGGTGGTCTGACCGTCGACGATCTGTTCGGCGATGTCGCGCTCGGATCCGCCGAAGTTGAGCGACGCGCCACCCGCGAACTGGGCGATGATCGACACCGGTCCGTAGAGCACGAACCACGCCGGCACGACCCACGACACCGATCCCGACTTCCAGTCGCCGCCCAGCGGCACGTCGGGGTCGGACGCCTTCCAGAGCTCGCGGAACATGAGGAACGGGATGACGTACAGCAGCGGCGGGAGGAACCACCCGCCGATCGCCCAGCCGGGCCCCCAGGTGCCGGTTCGGTGCAGGAGCTGGTGGTTCTTGGCGATCCGCTGCATCCAGATGATGACGAGGACCACGGCGGCGAGGGTCGCGACGCCCTGCACGAGGGCGACGAGACCCCATGGGGCGATCGAGATGGCGAAGTCGTCGGTGCTCATCTCACCGTCGAGGAACTCCTCGGCGTCGGAGACGATCGCCAGCCCCACCAGCCAGCTCGCGACCGCCATCACCGCCGAGACCGCGACGAGGATCATGGCGGCCCGCGAGATCGAGCCGACACGCTTGAGCGGGACCGAACCCATCGGTGTCGCCTGGTACCCGACGTAGCCGGGTGGCGCCGCCAGGCCGGCATCGGGCGCCGGTGGTGGCGGCGCCGGCGACGGTGGCGGCAGCTGGCCGCCGGGCGGGGGAGGCGGGGGAGGGGTGTCGCTCACCCGGGACAACGTACCGAACCCGTCTGCGGGCGGACAACGGGAAGAGCTCGTGGGTGGGTCAGGCCCAGCCGAGTTCGTGCAGACGATCGTCGTCGATGCCGGCGGCGTGGGCGATCTCGTGGATCACCGTGACGTACACCTCGTCGGCGAGTTCGTCGAGGTCGGCACACATCTCGCAGAGCGGCATCCGGTAGATCGACACCACGTCGGGGATCTCGTCACCGACCCGTTCGGTGTGCGGCGTGCCCTCGTACAGACCGAGCAGGTCGGGCTCGTCGGGGTGACGATCGTGCACCTGCACGACGACGTTGTCGAGGACGGGCAACAGCTCGTCGGGTAGCTCGTCGAGCGCTTCCTGCACGAGCATCTCGAACTTGTACCGCGGCAGCACATCCATCGGCCGAAGTCTTGCAGTTGAACCTTGCGACATGTGCCTGACCCCCGATGACAGACGCCCGATGACAGGGAGTCGGGGGGGGGTCAGATGACCTTGAGTTCGGGGGAGAAGACCTTCTTCGGCTTGAGGTCGACGGCGATCTGGCGGGCGATCGCGTGGAACGCCTGGGACGCCTCGGCGTCGGGGTCGATGGCGGTGATCGGGTGCCCGTCGTCGCCGCCTTCGCGAAGTGCGGGGACCAACGGCAGCTGACCGAGCAAGGGCACGCCGAGGTCGTCTGCGAGTTCCTGACCGCCGCCGGCGCCGAACAGCTCGTAGCGCGTGCCGTCGTCGCCGGTGAACCACGACATGTTCTCGATGATGCCCTTGACCGGCAGGTTCACCTTGTCGGCCATCGCGGCCGACATGGCCGCCACCTTCTGGGCGGCGGGCTGGGGCGTCGTGACGACGTACACCTCGCCGCGCGGCAGGTACTGGCTGAGGCTCAGCGCGATGTCGCCCGTCCCGGGCGGCATGTCGATGAGCAGGAAGTCGGGGTCGTCCCAGAACACGTCGGTGAGGAACTGCTCGAGCGCCTTGTGCAGCATCGGGCCGCGCCAGATGATCGCCTCACCGGGCGGTGCGAAGTAGCCCATCGAGATGACGCGAACGCCCCACTTCTCGGGCGGGATCAGCATCTCGTCGATGATCGTCGGCGGCCGGTCGGTCCCGACCATGCGCGGGATCGAGTAGCCGTAGATGTCGGCGTCGACGACCCCGACCGAGTAGCCCTGCTGGGCCAGCGCGACGGCGAGATTGGTGGTGACCGACGACTTGCCGACGCCGCCCTTGCCGGACGAGATGAGCAGCGGTCGGGTCTTCGAGCCGGCCTCGGCGAAGGGGATCTTGCGGCCTTCGGCGTGGCCGTGTGCGTGGGTGTGACCGGCGGTGCCGGCGGCATCGCCGTGCAGCGTCTTGCGCAGCTCCTCGCGCTCGTCGTCGGTCATGACGGTGAAGTCGAGGGTGAAGCCGGAGACGCCCTCGACGGCGGTGACCGCGGCGCCCACCCGGTTCTGGATCTCGTTGCGGAGCGGACACCCGGCGACGGTGAGGGCGACGAGGATGTGCGCGGTGCCGTCGTCGCCGAGTTCGGCCCGGCGGAGCATGCCGAGGTCGACGATCGAGCGGTGGAGTTCGGGGTCCTCGACGGGTCGGAGGGCGTCGACCAACTGGGGGTTCATCTGCTCACTCACGGAACCATTCTGGCGGCGACCGACCCGGATTTGCACTACGCGGATAGTAGAATCTCATCCATGACCGGCCGAGCCATGACAGGTCGAACGGGAACCGGCGCGTCGTTCACCGCCGCAGTGTCGGCGATCACGGACGCGTTCGGTGATCCGACGCGCCGGTCGATCTACCTGTTCGTGCGCGACCGGGGCGGCGATCACGGCGTCACGACATCGGCGGTCGCCGACGAGGTGGGCATCCATCCCAACGTGGCGCGGCACCATCTCGACAAGTTGGCGGCCGGTGGCTACCTCGAGGTCCAGACCGGCAAGGTGGCCGGCGGCGGGGCCGGCCGTCCCTCCAAGCGGTATCTCGCCGTCGCCGACGCGATCACCGAGTTCCCGGTCCGGTCCGACGACCTGGTGCTGTCACTGCTCGGCCGTGCGCTCACCCGGCTGTCGCCGGCCGATGCCGAGGCGATGGCAGAAGAGGTCGGGGCCGAGTACGGCCGAGCGATGGCGGTCGGCCTGCAGGGCGATGCGCTCGACGCCGGGCACCGGTCGTTGCGGTCGGCGATCCAGGCGGTCGCCGACGCCCTGACCGCACACGGCTTCGCGGCGCACGCCGAGAGCCGGAACAACGAGCTGCGGATCATCAACGACCACTGCCCGTTCGGCGACGTGGCGCTCGAGCACCCGGTGATCTGCGCCGTCGACCGCGGCATGGTGCGCGGCATGCTGAGCGAGCTCACCGACGGTGACCTCGACGTCACCACCGAGTCGAGCTTCGCCGCCGGCGACACCTTCTGCACCACCGCGGTCTGACCCGTCGGGCCCCAGCGCGAGTGACCGCGGTCGCGAGCACGGCGGTCACCGTCGTCAGGACGGGTGACGGGGTCACCTGTTGGCGTGAACGGCTCGGCGCCGGACCATCCGAAGTCGGCGGCCGTCGATCCGGTCGCGGACGACCATGAACGAGCTGCGCAGTACCCAACTTCTCGATCCCGAACTCGTCGAACGGATCTGTTCGGCGCGTTCGCTCCCGTCGCCGCCGGCGGTCGCCGCCAAGCTGATCGCCCTCGGCGAAGACCCGAACGTCGGCGTCGATCAGCTCGTCGAGGTGCTCCGACCCGATCCGGCCCTGACCGCTCGCCTGCTCCGGCTCGCGAACTCCCCGCTCTACGCGCGTCGTCGCCGCGCCGAGACGCTGCAGCAGGCGGCTGTCGTGCTCGGGCTCGACGCCGTGTTCACCGCTGCGCTGAGCCTCACGCTCATCGGTGACCGTCAGGCGCTCGGCACGTCGAAGCTCTCCTTCCACGACCGGTGGAGCCGCAGCGTCCGGGCGGCCGTCGCTGCGCAGACCATCGCCGTTCGATGCGGTGGCGTCGTGCCCGGTGACGCCTTCCTCGCCGGCCTGATGCAGGACATCGGCATCCTCGTGGCCGCGCGACTCGAACCCGGCACCTACGAGTCGCTGGAGCCCGACAGTCGTCACGCCGACTTCGTCGCCTGCGAGCAGGAGGTGTTCGGTGTCGACCATGCCGTCATCGGCGCGGTGCTGCTCGATGCGTGGCGCCTGCCCGACGCGATCGTGTCAGCGGTGGCGAGAAGCCACACCGGCGGCAATCGCTCGACCGATCGCCTGGCGAACGTCGTCGCGGCCGGCGGGGCGATCGCCGACTGGCTCGGTGGCGAGGAGGAGCAGTTGCTCGCCGCCACCGGGATCGCAGAGCAGATCCTGGGGCTCGACCGCGTCGAGCTCTCCGCCGCCGTGGACGACATCGCCGAAGCGCTGCCCGTCCTCGCCGGTGTGCTCGACGCCGACGCACCGCCGCCCGAGCAACTCGCCGAGCTCGCCGCCGACGCGATGGTCGTCCGCCAGATGCGCAGCCACCACGTGATGCGGCAGATGCAGGACGATCTCGTCGGATTGAGCGAGGTCGCTCGTCAGCTCGAACTTGCGAATCGGACCGATGCACTGACCGGCCTCGTGAACCGTCGCTACCTCGACGAGGTACTGGCCCGCGAGTTCGATCGAGCCTGTGCGCTCGGGCGGGCGATGTCCGTGCTCTTCATCGACCTCGACGACTTCCGCGCCGTCAACGACCACTTCGGCCATCAGGGCGGCGACACCGTGCTGCGGATCGCGGCCGACGTCGTGGCCGGGACCCTCCGCGACGGCGACGTGGTCGGACGGTTCGGCGGCGACGAGTTGGCGGTCGTCCTCCCGGGTGTGCACGGCGAGCTGGCCGACTCCGTCGCCGAGCGTGTGGTGGCGGCGTTCGCGCAGCAGCCGATCGTCGTCGGCACCGAGGTGCACCATCAGACGATCAGCCTCGGGGTGGCGTCGACCGACCAGTTGCCCGGGCTCGAGTCGGCCAACGAGCTCCTCCGACGCGCCGACGAGGCGATGTACGCGGCCAAGCGGACCGGCAAGGGTCGCTGGGCGAATGCCAGCCGCCTCCTGGCCGGCGACGTGGTCTGCTGATCCGGCTGCGTCCCGATCGACGCGTCCTGATCGACGCGTCCTGGGCCTCGTGCCCTGCCCCTCGTGGCCTGATCGTCGACCGCGCCGCTGCGCGTCGACGTGCGGCGCGTGATCAGCCGAGCGCGAGCAGGATGTCGGCCAGCTCGTGCGGGCGGTTCTGGGGGATCATGTGGTTGCTCGTCGACTCGTGGTAGCGCCAGGCCGGATGGTCGCGCACCCGGTCGGCGGCGTCGTAGAACATGTCGGGGCCCTCGGGGTTGCGTGCGTCGCCGAGCGCCTTGACGTACGTGCGTCCGAAGGCGAAGTCCTCGAGCGGTCGTGAGAGCCGGACCGGTTCGGTCAGCGTCCGGATCGGTTGCAGGCTGCGCCGGGCGAGGTGGAACTCGGCCTCCGCCGGGTCCTCGAAGTCGCGCGGCAGACCCGAGACCGCCCACGGCACATCGCCGGCCGGCAGCGGGCGACCCACCAGGTCGAACGCCGACTGGCCGTCGCTCGGCAACATGGCGTCGAGGAAGACGAGCTCGCGCACCTGGTCGGCGACGTGCTCGAGCGCGCCGGTCACGACCATCCCGCCGTACGAGAACCCGAGCAGGACGATGTCGTCCAGCCCCTCGAACCGGATCGTGCCGACGACGTCGTCGATGTGGGTCGACAGCGACACCTGTGGTGACGTGAGGTGCTCGCGTTCACCGATGCCGGTCAGGCTCGGTGTGAACACCTGGTGTCCCGCTCCCCACAGCAGCGGGCGCACCGAGCGCCAGGTCTGGGCGCCGCCCCAGGCGCCGTGGACGAGCACGAACGTCGTCATCGGGCCGACACTACGACGGTGTCGCATGCGGTCGAGACATCGAGCTATGCGTCGGCGTCGGCGCTGCTCGCCGGTGGGAGCCAGGCGATCAGGAGGACGCCGGTGATGCCCAGGAGGCCGAGCGCGGCGACGAGGCCGGGCGTCGGGTCGTCGCCGTTCGCGAGCACGGCGACGACGACGAAGAACAGCATGCTGATCGAGTTCGAGCCGAACCCGCGCACGCTCGTGACCGTCGCCCTCATCTCCGGGCTGGCGCGCTCCTGCAGCCGTGCATCGGTCGGCACCCAGGCCACCTCGTGGATCGCGTAGCCGACGGCGAGCAGCGCGAGGGTCCAGACCGGGTCGGTGAGCAGCGCTGTCGCGGTGACCGCCGTGCCGGCGAGCATCGCCGCGCCGATGCCGGCGCCCCGGGCGCTCGGCCGGCGCGCGGCCACCTCGCCGCCGACCAGCAGGCCGACCCAGACCACGAGGTAGATCGCCGAGGCAGCCGCGTCGGAGCCGCCGCGTTCGCGCGACAGCAGGGGCACGTACTCGTCGAACAGGAACAGACCCTCGAGCAGCGCGCCGAGCACGATGAGCTTGCCGATGATGCGCACGCGACGGGCTTCCGCGACGCCGTTCCGCAACGTCGTCCACCAGGCCCGGTACGTGAACGGTTCGTCGTCGCCCGCCACCCAGCGCACGTCGGGCAGCGTCGTCACGAGGGACACCGAGCCCACGTGGGCGGCCACCGTCATCCAGCCCAGTGCCGCGAGCCCGACGCCGACGCGATCGCTCAGCAGGCCGGCACCGAGCAGCGTGCCCGCAGCGATCCCGAGGTTGCTGAACTGGCTGATGCGCGCCATGACCCTCGCGTAGTGGCGCTCGTCGCCGACGGCGGTCAGCTCGTCGTGGATCAGGGCTTCCCACGAGCCGCTGGCGAGCGCGTCGTGGGTCGCCCACATCGTGGCGCCGATCACGAGGCCGGTGAAGGTCGGCCAGACCAGCCAGAGCGAGATCGCGGCCGCCCGGATGCCGAACGCGGCAGCGAGCAGGCGTCGACGATCGACACGGTCGGCGAGCGCGCCGCTCGGGATCTCGAGCGCGAGGGCCACGAAGGCCCAGATCAGGAACGCGGTGGAGATCTGGCTCGTGCTGACATCGTGGTCGTTGAACCACAGCGTCCAGACCGCGTACACCGGCCCGAACTCGTCGACGAACGCGAGCAGGTACAGCCGTCGTCGCAGCCCGGTCGAGCTCACCGCGTCAGTCTGGCTCAGCACGCAGCCGACCGACGGGTGTGTTCGCCGACACGGGGTCGGTCCCGAACCGTGGAGGCGGTGCCGTGGGCGTCACACCGCCGTGGGTGGGTACGGTCGCGGCGTGACCGACATGCCGCTCCCGCTGACCGTGCTCGGTGGCTACCTCGGCGCCGGTAAGACCACACTGCTGAACCGGGTGTTGGCCGGTGGCCACGGTCGTCGGGTGGCGGTGATCGTCAACGACTTCGGCGAGGTCGATCTCGACGCGTTGCAGATCGTCGACGCCGGCACCCCCGCCGACCGCGTGGTCGAGCTCGCGAACGGGTGCGCGTGCTGTGCCGTCAGCGACGGGCTCGTCGAGGTGTTCGATCTCCTGAGCGAGCGGCGCGGCCGGTTCGACCACGTCGTGCTCGAGGCGTCGGGCGTCGCAGACCCGGCACGGCTCGCTGCCTGGGGCACGGTGCCGGGCTTCCGGGTCGCTGCCGTGGTGGTGCTGGCCGACGTCGGGCGCATCCGGGTGCTCGCCACCGACCGCTGGGTCGCGACGACGATCGAGCGCCAGCTCGCAGCGGCCGATCTCGTCGTGCTCACCCACACCGATCTCGTCGACGCCCGTGACGGCGGGATCGACGACGCGGTCGGGGATGAGGTCGCCGACGTTCGGCGCTGGATCCGTGATGGCTACGGCGACGTCCCCGTCGTCGACGCGGCGCGAATCGACCCGGTCGACGTGGTGCTCGACATGCGCGTCGACGTCGACCGCCCGACGGTCGGCGACCACGACGACCCGCATCGATCGTCGCTGATCTGCATCGACGGCGACGTCGACGTCGACGCCCTGCTCGACGTGCTCGGCGCCGCCGGCCTGCTGCGGGCCAAAGGGCTGGTGCG
>JAUHYJ010000796.1 GCA_030425785.1 Acidimicrobiia bacterium
GGCACCTGGGCACCCGCACACAAGAAGACCTGGCCGTGGAAGTTCGCCCACCTCACCGGCGACGCCCGCCTGCGGCTCGGCGAGGCGTTCGTCGCCGACATGGTCGACCGCGACTTCGGCGACGAGGCCAAGCGGGCCAAGACCCTCACCAAGTACGCGCGCACACCGAACGTGCTCGTGGTCGGCTGCGAGCCGCACGAGAAGCCCTCGCTGCACGACGAGAACCGTGACGCCGTGTCGGCGGCGATCCAGAACATCCTGCTCGGCGCCACCGCTGCGGGCCTGGCCTCGTTCTGGTCGACCGCACCGCTGATCGACTCGGCCAGGGCGCTCGAGTTCTGCGGCTTCGGCCCCGACGACCGGATCCTCGGCATCATCTACCTCGGCTACCCGACCACGATCGCCGAGGCCCCGCCGCGGCCCCCGGCGCCGATCGTCCACCTCGACGACCACGTGCCCACCGACGGCTGATCCCGACCGGTCGCTCCCCCGCCATCGAGCGGTCCTCCATCTCGATGAGATGACAGGGCTGGCCTGTCGTCCGGCCTCGGCCGCGACAGGTCAGCCTGTCGGTGGGACCACGCCGTACGCCGTGATCGAGAACTGATCACTCGAACTCGACCGCGAGCGCCGGGACGTCGTAGCACCACGCGTCGTAGGTGAGCCCGATCGACGGGTCGCCGTCCCAGACGTACTTCGCGCCCATCAGGTCGCCGACCCGGCGCCGTTCGTCGGAGTCGACGACGTCGCGGGCTCGACCCACGTGGTCACCGTGCGGGAGGTGCACGATGATCTCGGACGAGGCGAGCGCGTTGGCGTACCAGTCGGCCGTCGGCCCGTTGCCGGAGATGAAGTACATCGTGTCGCCGAGCACACCGAACCAGATCTCGATCCGGTGCGGCCGGCCGCTCACACGGCCGGTCGTCGTGATGTCGCACACGTCGAGATCGGCGACGGCGGCGAGCCACGTCATGGTCGGCAGTCTTGCGTGCCGAGGGCTTCGACGAGCAGCCCGGCGCCGGCCGCGACCGTGTTCGCGTCGGTGCCGTCGAAGGCGTCGGGCCCGTCGTCGACCAGGCGGTCGAGGGCCCGCAGGAACGCGGTGACCTCGGCGGCCGCGGCGCCGAGCAGGTCGAGGTCGGGCTCGCCCGCACTCACCATCTCCTGCAGCGCGACGGCGTCGCCGTACGTGATGAACGGTCCCTCCGTCCACTCTGGCGTCGACCCGTCGTCGGCGAGCGACGCGACGACGTCGGTGACCGCCGCGAGTTCGCGATCGAGTTTGTCGACGTCGATGCGGTCGATCTCGTCGTCGACGGTGTGGTAGCAGCCGTTGGTCGAGTCGGAGAAGAACACGACCGGCACGCCCGCAGCCGCGAACGGGGCATGATCGCTGCGGCCCTGACCGAAGGCGACGCTGAGCGTCACCGGTACGAGCCCGGCCTCGCCCACGGCATCGGCTGCGGCGTCACGGAAGGCGGGGCCACCGGTCTCGGCGCCGATCACCAGGGTGTGGCGCTCGAGCGCGGGCAGCAGGCTCGCACCGAGCAGGTCGAGGTTCACGTAGGCGACGACCTGATCGAGCGGTAGGGGCGGGTCGGCGACGAACGCCCGCGAGCCGAGCAGGCCGTCCTCCTCGGCGTCCCAGAGCGCGACCACGACCGATCGTCTCGGCTCGGTCGCCGCCACCGCTCGCGCCGTCTCGACGGCGACGGCGACACCGGCGGCGTTGTCGGCGGCACCGTTGCACACGACGTCGTCAGCCGTCGGGTAGCGGCAGTTCTCGCCGAGATGGTCGTAGTGCGCTCCGACCACGACGTACTCATCGGCCAGG
>JAUHYJ010000122.1 GCA_030425785.1 Acidimicrobiia bacterium
CCCGATCTCGCTGTTGTTCAACGTCGTGGTGCGTGCGGTGACGATGGCCGCGACGAGATTCGAGTCGTCAACGTTCTCGAGCTCGACTTCGTCGAGCGTGAGCGTGGCCGAGGCCGGCCCACTGGCATCGATGCCCCACCCGTTGGCGATCCGGCTGTCACGGATCGTGAGGTCCGTGTTCCCCGATGTCGCGCGAATCACCCGTTCGACGCTGTTGCCGGCGATGTCGAGATCCTCGAGCACGGCGCTCGGAGCGGTGATGTCGAAGATGAAGTCGTCGAGCTGCGAGATCTGGACGGGGTGGACGCCCGTGCGCGGCGCGGTCGGCTCGTCGACACCGCGAATGGTGAGGCTGGCGCGCTGGATGTCGAGGTCGCCGCAGAACGCGCTGTCGGTCGTGGTCGTGCACACGCTGCTCGGTAGCTGGATCGGGTTGGGACCGACGGCTGCGCCGGCGAACTCGATCGTCGACGTCGCCGAGGTCGCGTCGGCCTCCTGGATGGCGGCGCGCAGGGTGCAGCCGCCGGTCACGCTGACGCAGAGGCCGTCGCCGACGATCGCGTCGGGTGCATCGGTGGGCGTGTCGACGGTGAACGTCCGGCCGTCGGCGACGTCAGGATCGCGCTCGACCGCGCCGATGTCGCAGCCCGTCGCCGGGCGGGGCAGGGCCCGTCCGTCGAGCGGGGTGGCGCACGCGCCGATGTCGAGTGCCGTCGACCCTGCCGCCGGCACGATGACCGGGAGCGGGTCGCCGACACCGGTGAGGACACCGCCGGCGGGCGCGATCGGCTCGAGTGCCGGCGCCGTCGTGTTCACGGTGCCGTTCGACAGGTCGGGGGTGCCGATGAGCGCACAGCTGGCACCGAGGAAGTTCGTGCCGACGACGATCGGGTCGTTCTGGATGATGCAGTCGCCCTCGGTGCCGAGGTTCCCGATGATGATCGAGTCCTGCAGGGTCGGCGTCCCCGGGCCGAGGAGGCCGACACTGCCGGTGCCGAGGGTGTTGCCGGTGTTCCCGGTGATGGTCACGTTCGTGAAGGTGACGCCGTCCGAGTCGCTGTACACCGCGGCGTTGACGTCGATCGTCGCCTGATTCCCGACGATGGTGGTGTCGGTCAGGGTGAAGCCGGTCCCACCGTTCTTCAGGATGCCGCCGTAGAAATCGGCGGTGTTGTCGATGATGCTGGTGCGTGCGATGTCGAGCCGGTCGCACGTGCAGAGGATCGCACCGGCTTCGGCCGCCACGTTGTCGACGAACAACGAGTCGGTGATCGTGACGGTCGAGGCGGCGTTGGACACGTGGATCGCGCCGCCGTTCGAGGCACCGCCGGTGTTGGTGTCGAACGTCGTCCGGGTGACGGTCAGATTCCCCTGGTCCATGCCGATCGCGTTGCCGCCCGTGCCCGAGCCGTTGTCGACGAACGCGCTGTCCGTGACGACGACGTCGTTGGCCGCGTAGAGCGCGCCGCCCAGCTCGGCCGACGAATTGTTGTCGAAGGTGACGCGGTTCAGGCTCAGCGTTCCCGGCGCGATGTCGGACGACATGGCGCCGCCGCGCGCGCCGAACTCGGTGCCGTTCGCGAAGACGACGCCGGAGATCTCGACGTCGCCACCGCCGGTGAACGCGAGCATCTGCCCCGCCCCGGACACGACCGGCCGATCGATGAGCAGTGTCGGCCCGATGATCTGCAGCGTCTTGCCGGCCGGGACGTCGACGGTGATCGTGGGTCCGACACCGATCGTCGGCGCGGACCCCGCGTCGAACACGATGCTCGCTGTCGTGTCGGCCGTGGTCAGTTGCTGCGCCGCGTTCGAGAGTGCGGCGCGCAGTGTGCAGCCACCGCCGCCGTCGTTGCAGTCGACGTCACCGAGGTCGGCGTCGTCACCGTCGCCGGGCGCGTCGACGACCCAGTTCCCGTTCACCTGGGGGCCCGCGGCGACGCGGGTGTCGCTGCCGAGCGTGGTGACGATCGCCGTCGTCGCTGCGAGCGCCAGCGCAAGTGCGCCGGCAGTTGTCCGCCGTGGCCTGTTCATGGTCGTCCCTCCCGGAACCGGTGACCGCAGAACGTGACAGTAGAGTGGTCGTTGCCACGCTGCGAGAGACAACGGTCACACAGGTCGTTGCCGATGCGCAACTCCGGGCGGCGTCGTGACGTGCTCACCGGGTCGCCGGTTCACCCGTTCAGCGAGTCACCGGCGACCGCGGCTGGCATCGGTGGGGGCCGTTCGACGGCGAGCCGGGCGAAGATCTCGTCGGCCTCCGCGCCGGCGTCGTCGTCACCGAGCAGCCGCTGTCGTGCCGCGAGCAGCTGTGCGAGCTCGAATGGGACGACGGCGACGCGGGCGCGTTCGATCAGAGCAGTGAGCGATGCGTCGGTCTCGTCGCGGTCGGCGGTGGTGAACGCCCGGAGGCGGCCGGCGTACAACGCGAGCGTGACCTCGGCGTCGAGGTCGGCGGCGGTCGGCCAGTCGAACCCGGTCCCGGCGCCGCGCACCATCTCGTTCTCGATCGAACGGAGGCGGACCTCGGTCACATAGGCGGAAGCACCGAGTTCGTCGAAGGCGTCGCCGGCCCGGCGGAGGTGCGCGGCCGCGTCGTCGAAGTCGCCGGTGCGGGTCGCCAGCCGACCGAGGTTCGCCTCGAGGAGGGCGAGCCCGATCGCGTATCCCGTCGCCCGCCACGCGCGGCTCGCCTCGCGGAACAGTGCTCGGGCGTCGTCGTAGTGACCCTGGTCGCTCATGATCTCGGCGATGTTGTGCCGGCACGTGGCCTCGGACACCGCGTGGCCGTGGTCGGCCGACCGGACCGCCGCATCCCGGTACAGCCGGACGGCGTCGACCCAGTTGCCCTCGTAGTACGCATCGGTTGCCCGGTTGCTGAGGTACTTCGCCTCGCCGATCGGATCGCCGGCCTTGCGGTAGAGCTCGGCGACGTCGGGTCGAGCGACCTCGACCCCTTCCCAGCCCAGGTTGGTGACGAGGTTGTCGACCATCAGGGCGGCGTGCGCTGCGGTGGGCCAATCCGCCGTGAGCTGGGCCTTGCTCAGCGCGCTGGTCGCGAGGTCCCAGGCCTCGGCGTAGCGCGATCGGCGGATCGCGATCACGCTGCGCGCCGACAGGACGCGCGCCTGTTCGCGCAGCGCGGTCGACCAGGTCTCGCGCGCGAGTTCGCCGGTGGCTCTCGCGAGCAGTCGGGTGGCGCGGTCGTTGTCGCCAGTGCGTTCGCAGACTTCGGCTCGCTTGCGGAGGATGCGCGCCAATGGCACGCCGGCGTCGGTGTGGCGCTGAGCCAGGAGGAGCGCGTCGTCGGCCGCGGCGAAGTCGCCGATCACCTCGTAGGCGTCACCGGCGCGCTCTGCGATGTCCCGGAGCTCGTCGGTGTTCGACACCGCGGCTCGGGCGCCGAGGGCCAGCGAGTACAGCCGCCCGGCGTCGTCGTACATGGCGGCGTCTGCCGCCGCGGCGGCGGCGGCGGTCGAGTAGCGCCATGTCCGGTCGCGGTCGCTGCCACGGTCGGCGTGGAAGGCGAGGATGGCCAGTTGTTCACGTGACGCGGTCGCACCTCGCTCCTCGAGGACTTCGATGAGGCGTCGGTGCAGCTGGCGCCGGTTCCGGTACGACAACCCGCCGTAGACGACCCGGTGGTACGTGTCGAACCGGAAGCGGACCTCGCCGGGGCCGACCCGCTCGAGGAACCGATCGAGTCGGTCCCAGCGATCCTGCCGCCGGAACAGGTCGGGATCGACCATCTCGGCGAGGAGCGCGATGTCGACGTCGGACCCGAGCACCGAGGCGGTCCGCAGGAGCCGCCGGTCGGCCGGCTCGAGCGTGTCGATGCGGCTCTCGACCATCGCCTCGAGTGAGCCGGGGATCTCGGCGTCGGGGTCCTCTGCCAGTGCCCGTACGAGCTCGCCCGCGAACAGCGGGTTTCCCTCGGACCGCTGGACCACCGATCGGACCGCGGCCGGGGTGGCGGCCACGTCGCCGAGGAGATCGTCGACCATCTGCGCCACGTCCTCGGTGGTGAGCGGACCGAGTTCGATCCGTTCGCCGGCCAGCGACTCCTGTGGGCCGGCCGTCGCGACGACGAGCAGTGGTGCCTCGACCGGATCGCGGTCGAGGAGTTCGATCAGCTCGCGAGTGGCGTCGTCGGCGTGCTGGATGTCGTCGACGACGACGAGCGTCGGGCGGGCGATCGTCGTGACGAGGATCTCCCGCAGGAGCTGGAGCGTCCGGTCCCGGCGGAACTCGGCGACGATCAGGTCGGCCTCCGGCGTCTGGGGGACGATGGCGTCGATCGTGTCGGCGATCAACGGCGCATACGGGAGCACGTTCGGAGCGTGGGAGGCGAGCCAGCCGAGCAGGGCTTCACCGCAGGCCTCCGCGCCGATGTCGGGATCGACGCCGATCAGCGACCGCATGAGCGGCTGGGTGACCGACCAGGCCGAGAGCCGGTCGAACGGCTGGCAGCGGGCGATCGTGACCGCGACGTCGGCGCGCCGGATCGGTTCGATGGCGAGTCGCGTCTTGCCGATGCCCGGGATCCCGGTCACCACGACCACCTGTCCGGTCCCCGCCCATGCTCGGTCGGCGGCGCTCAGCAGCGTGTCGAGCTCGGCGCGGCGCCCGACCAGATCGTGCATGGTCCGATCGACCTCCAGGCGCCGACCGAGGTGCCGTCCCAGTCGGCCGGCGTAGATCGGGTTGCTCTTGCCCTTGACCCGGAAAGGTTCGAGCGGCTCGTACTCGAAGCGGGACGACGCCCACTCCATGGCGGGGCGACTGACGACGATCTCGCCGGCATCGGCCTTCGCCATGAGCCGTGCGGCGAGGTTCACGGCATCGCCGAGCACCGTGTAGGTGCGACGCCGGTCCGAACCGAGGTCGCCGGCGAACACCGCACCTCGGTTCACGCCGGCGCGTAGTTCGAGCCCCGGGTCGGCGTCCACGATCTCCCGCACGGCGCGGAGCATCCGCTCCTCGTCGGCACCTCGGGACAGCGGCGCCCCGGCGGTGATGATGAGCTTGCCGCCGTCCGGGTACACGTCGTTCGAGAGGACGAACACGCCGTACCGCTGGCACGCCGCGCCGATCGCGTCGGCGAAGGCCTGCAGACGAGCGGCGACCTCGTCGGTCCGTCCGTCGGCGACCAGCGCGTCGGTGCCGTGGAAGCCGATGAAGGCGATGGCCACCTGGCGGTGCTCGTTGGCCGCGCCGGCTTCGATCTGGGCGAGCTGATCGGGCGGGATGAAGTCGGCCGGTGGCCGGTGGCCGGTGGTGTCGTCGTCGGCCGACCACGTCCACCGCGGCGAGCGTCGCAGCACGACGCCGCCGTCGATCCGTGCCCCGAGCGACGAGGCGGGGAGTCGGTCGGCCGTCGAGTGGCTGAGCAGCACCATGCCCCGCTCCGCAGCACCCTCGGCGGTGACGGTCGCGGTCGGCCCGGGCCCGGTGACGAGCAGATCGGGCGTGCCGATGTCGATCGCGACGACGTGATGGACGCCGGCGTGCATGCCGATCGAGACGCCCAGTCGGACGCGCTTGCCGTCCGTCGTCGATCGACGCCGCCGGATCGTGCGGCGCATCGCGGCCGCGGCGCTGGCGGCTCGCTCGGCGTGGTGCCGACCGTCGAAGAACACGAGGATCGCGTCGCCGCCGAACTTGACCACGTCGCCGCCGCGCTCGTGGCAGTCCTCGATCATCCCGTCGAAGCAGTCGCAGATCAGCAGCGACAGCTCCTCGGCGCCTTCACGGCCTCGGTCGGCGAGCCGCTCCGACAGTGCCGTGAAGCCGGAGATGTCGGCGGAGACGAGGGTGCCCTCGAGCGCCTGCCAACGCTCGCCGGCCGGCCAGCCGAGCAGGAGGCGCGGCACGTACGACCGAAGCAGCATGTCGGGAGTGGCCGTCCCATCCATCGCCGCCACACTAGGCCGGTGGCGCGATCGTGAGCCGAGGGCCGACGGCGAGCGTGGCAGGATTCGTCACATGGCTCGCCGGTCGCCGTTTCCCCGTCGCACGTTCGGCGTGCTGCTCCACCCGACGTCGCTCGCCGGCCCCGAGCCGATCGGCACGCTCGGCGCGGAGGCACACGAGTGGGTCGACTGGCTGGCGTCGACCGGGGCCGGTCTGTGGCAGGTGCTCCCGCTCACCTACACCGGCGACGAGGACTCGCCGTACTTCAGCCCGGCCTCGTTCGCGGGCAACCCGTGGCTGATCGATCTGCGCGAGCTCGCCGCCGCCGGCCTGCTCGCCGACGACGATCGTGGCGCCGCCCGCGTCGACACGCCCATCGACACACCGGTCGACTTCTCGGCGATGCGGGCGTGGAAGCGCCCCCGCCTGCATCGGGCAGCCGCGGCGTTCCTCGCCGACCGGACGCACCCGTGGCGAGACGACTACGACCGGTTCGTCGCCGAGTCCGACTGGCTCGCCGACGCGTGCCACTTCGTCGCCCGCAAGGAGGCCGAGCCCGGCCGACCGTGGTGGGAGTGGGACGAGCCGCTGCGGCGTCGGCGACCGGCCGCGGTGGCCAGCTCGCGACGCGAGCTCGCCGACGTGATCGAGCGCGAGCAGGCACTCCAGTACTTCGTCGACCGGCAGTGGCGCCGGGTGCGGTCGCAGGCGAACGCCGCCGGCATCGCGATCCTCGGCGACGTCCCGATCTACGTCGCGCCCGACTCCGCGGACGTCTGGGCGCACCAGGAGTTGTTCGAGCTCGACGGCGACGGCCGCCTCGTCGTGCAGGCGGGTGTCCCGCCCGACTACTTCAGCGAGACCGGCCAGCTCTGGGGCAACCCGATCTACCGGTGGGACGTGATGGCGGCCGACGGCTTCGACTGGTGGATGCGGCGCCTCCGACGTGCGCTCGACCAGGCCGATCTCGTCCGCATCGATCACTTCCGTGCCTTGTCGGCGTACTGGGCCGTCCCGGTCGACGACGACACCGCGATCGACGGTGAGTGGGTCGTCGGCCCGGGCCAGGCCTTCGTCGACGCCGTGCGAGCTGCGTTCCCCGACCTGCCGATCGTCGCCGAGGACCTCGGCGACCTCGACGACGCCGTCCACCGGCTCCGCGACCGCAACGGGCTGGTCGGCATGCGCGTGCTCCAGTTCGGGCTCACCGACCGCGAGCCGAACGAGCACCACCCGGACGAGATCGTCGAGCGGTCGATCGTCTACACCGGCACCCACGACAACGACACGCTCGCGTCATGGTGGGACGGGCTGACGCGCAGCCAGCGGGCGCGGGCCCGCGCGGCGACCGACATGCCACCTCGCATCCGCACTCGACGGGCCGTGCACCACATCGTCGGGGTCGCGATGCGCACCCCCGCGGTGGCGGCCGTCGTGCCGCTGCAGGATCTGCTGGCGCTCGGCGGTGACGCCCGGATGAACACACCCGGCACCAGCACCGGGAACTGGCGGTGGCGGATGCCGGCGGGTTGCCTGACGCCCGGCCTGGCGGCCGATCTGGCCGCGCTGGGCGTCCGTGGCGAACGTGCGTGAGTCTGCCGAGGCCGTCAGACGACGGCGGGCGTGGTGGTCGCGATGCGACGCGGCGCCCACACGAGGCGGGTGCCGGTCCCGCGCAGCGTGAACCAGAACCAGATGGAGCCGACGGCGATCGTCACCGTGGCCGTCGCCGGGCCGAGCACCGACTTGACCAGCACGAACGTGGTGGTCGATTGGGTGAGGAGCAGCCAGATCGTGATCGTCGCGTTGCAGAGGCTCGTGATCGCCCACAGCACCGACAGGCGTACGAAGAAGCGGCGCACGAGGGGGTGTTCGGTGGTGGCGTCGTCGAACGGCAGGACGTCACAGGCCAGCTTCAGCGCCAACGGTTTCCCGAGCGGGACCGACGCCATGAAGGCGAACCCGACCAGCACCGTCGTCACCGTCGGCTGGAGGAAGTAGATCACCATCGAGCCGGTCGCCAGCGCGGCGATCGTGCGGGCGGTCAGTGCCACCGCCGACAGCACGACGAGACCGGGCACGCGGCGACCGGTGGCGACCCGCCACGTGATCGACGCCAGCGACCAGGCCAGTGCGGCGAGCAGCGCCCACGTCGAACCGGTCAGCTCGAGCAGGGCGACGAAGATGATGACGGGGACGAGCTTGCCCTCGACCACGTTCGGGAGCGCGTGCCGGACCGCGTCTCGCAGGTTCGGGATGACGATGGGAGCGTGCACGCGGTGTGAGGTGTGGGGTCGGGGCCGACTGGCCGCTCGTGGCATGCTACGGCCAGAACGCGTGTGCCGGTCGTCGCGAGCCGGTCGGTCGGGGGTTGGTCGGTCGGCTCGTCAGTTCATCGGCGTCGTCGGTGGCCGACTGGAGCGGAGATCGGCGATCAGGTCGAGGTCGTCGACGATCATCGTGCCGATCCCGAGCCGTTCGATCGCCTCGGCGCGGGCCCGGTCCTCCACACCCCAGACGGCCAGCCGTGCACATCGGTCGTGCAGCCGCTCGACCACCTCGGCCGTCGCGAAGCGCTCGTGCATGACGACACCGTCGGGGTGTTGCACCCGCAGCGCCATCCACAGCTGGGCCCGGTTGCCGACGGACCGGAACGTGCGCGCCCCGACCCGACGGGCGGGTCCGAGCGCCCACCAACTGCGGCACGACATCGTGCACGACGCGGTCGGCCGGCCGTCGAGCCGGCCGACGGCGCGACGGGCCAGCCGCCCGGTGAACCCCTTCAGATCGACCCACAGGTGGGTGTCCGCGGGAACGACCGCGACGATCTCGTCGAACGCCGGCGGGCGCTGGTCCGGGAGCAGACCCTGGCCGCGCTCCCAGTACACGCGCAGCGGCCAGATCACCTTGCTGTGACGCACCTCGAGTCGGCCGCGCA
>JAUHYJ010000797.1 GCA_030425785.1 Acidimicrobiia bacterium
GCGGTCGCGCACGACGGCGGCGGCCCACACGCACACGGTCACGCCGAAGCTCGCCGACCCGGTGTCGATGACGTGGACGTCGACGTCGACCGAGTTCGCTGCGATCTGTGCGGACCCGACGGTGCCCGACATCGCCTCGGCCAGGTGGATCGACCAGATCTCGTCGCAGCCGGCGGCCGCCAGCTCCTCGTAGGCGTGCACGAATGCGCCGGGTGACGGTTGGCTCGTCACGACGTCGGGCGTGACGCCGTCGGCGAAGCGGTCGTAGAACGCGTCCGCGTCGAGGTCGATGCCTTCGCGGTGGTCGTCGCCGTCGATCGTGACGGTCAGCGGCACGACGGTGACGCCGAACCGATCGGCGAGGTCGGTCGTGATCTGGCTGTTCGAGTCGGTCACGATGCCGACCCGCTGCGGAGGAGTCATGTCACCGGGAACGCCCGCCGGCGACGAATCGTTCCGCGATGATCGCACTGCTCGCGAACGCGGCGAGCGGCAGGGCCGCCGACGGCTGTGGCCCCCAGGCGTTGCGCCAGCCGCGTCGCCACCACACGACACCGCCGAGCACCCAACACACCGACGACACGATCGTCGCCGCGAACGCACGCCGTCGCCACCACGGCATCGCCGCGGTGGCGACGCCGACGGCGGCATCGATCGGGAAGTACGCCGGGAAGGTGACGAGGCACTGGCCGATGCTCGCCGCCACGCCCTTGCCACCGCGGAATCCGTTCCAGACGGGGTAGCAGTGCCCGGCGACGGACGCGGTCCCGGCGGCGTGGGCGCCCATCGGTCCGGCGATCGCGCCGCCGGCGACGCAGGCCGCCGCACCCTTGCCGATGTCGCCGACGAGGACGATCGCGCCGGCGCGCGTCCCGAGCATCTTGGTCGCGTTCGCCGTGCCCGGGTTGCCGCTGCCGGCGGCGCGCAGGTCGACGCCAGCGGCGCCGAACCGACGCGCGACGAGATCGGCGGTCGGGAACATCCCGAGCAGATAGCCCACCGCCGCGGCCGCCACGATCCGAGCAGTCGTCACCGGCGGGACCGTAGTCGCGGCCGCGTGCGGTGGCGGGTCGTGCGCATTCGCGGGTGGAACGCGGCGGAGGTGCTGCTAGGTTTTCGTCGCTCTCAACGAGACGAGGCTTCAAGCCCCCATCGTCTAGTGGCCTAGGACACCACCCTTTCAAGGTGGCGGCACGGGTTCGAATCCCGTTGGGGGTGCCATATATCTCCAGGTCCCGTGGTGAAGTCTGGAGTTCACGCCGGCCTGTCAAGCCGGAGGTCGCGGGTTCAAGTCCCGTCGGGACCGCTGCAGGGCCGCCTCGGGCGGCCCTGTTGCACATATCGAGTCGATGCGCTCCTCGGGGCGTCCGGCTCACCTGGTCGAGTAGCTCAGTTGGCAGAGCACACGCCTGAAAAGCGTGGGGTCACCGGATCGACGCCGGTCTCGACCACCCACACCGCCATCGGATCGACGCCCCGCCTCGAGCGGGGCGTCGGCGCGTTCGGAGCTACTGCCCGCTGCCGGCCGCATCGCCGACGAGCCAGGCGTCCTCGACCCCGAGCAGGCACTGGAACCGGCGGTCGCCGTCCGCCCACGTCTCGGCCGACGGCCGGGTGACCGCGATCGCGAACTCGCTCGCGTCGGCGTCGACACCGACGAAGCGTTCGAACTCGGCCCGGCACCCGGCCGCGGTCACCCCCGCGATCGCGTCGGCGTCGAACGGCGCACCGTCGGCGATGGCGTCGGTGCCGATCTCGGCGACCGCGAACCGTTGCAGGTCGTGTGGCTCGCCACAGTCGACCGGCTGGAGCTCGTCGAGGCCGT
>JAUHYJ010000123.1 GCA_030425785.1 Acidimicrobiia bacterium
ATCGATTGCACCGGATCGACGGCATCGACCCCGACGACGTGATCCGGGCCGACGATCGAGCGCTCGGCGGCACGGTGACGATCCTCGGCGGGGGACTGGCGCCCGGCGGCGCGATCGTGAAGAGCACGGCGATCAGCCCTGCGCTGCTCGATCCGTCGGGCCGCTACCTGACGGAGGGTACGGCTCGGGTCTTCACGAGCGAGACGGCCGCGATCGATGCGATCAAGGCCCGCTCGATCACGCCCGGCGACGTCATGGTGCTGATCGGCGTCGGCCCGTCGTTCGGGATGCCCGAGACCTACCAGGTGACCGCAGCCTTGAAGCACGTCGACGACGGCGGCCGGATCCCGCTCGTCACGGACGGTCGGTTCTCGGGCGTGTCGACCGGGCCGTGCGTCGGCCACGTCACGCCGGAGGCGAGCGCGGGCGGGCCGATCGGCCGGGTCCGCGACGGCGACCGGATCCGGATCGAGATCGACACGGTCGCGCTGTCCGGCTCGGTCGAGGTGCTCGACGATGTCGGTGGCCGCCCGATCCATCCGGACCTGGCCGCCGAGCAGCGCCGGCTGCCCGCCGACACCCGGCTGTGGGCGGCCCTGCAGGCGCTGAGCGGGGGGTCGTGGGGTGGGTGCGTCTACGACGTCGACGCGGTCGTCGACGCGCTCCGCTGAGAAATTCTCCGTCCGAGTCTTGACCGGCGCCGTTCGGTGCGCCATCGTTGTAAACGTTCTCGATATCGATTGCAGTCCAACGCCTGCCGCGGCGCATTTCGGCGTCGGCAGGTCCGGATCGAGGCCGACCGAGGGGGTCGACGAGGTATGACACTGGACGTGGGGAGGGTGACGATCGCCGACGTCGCCGCGCGCGCCGGTGTGTCGATCGCCACCGTCTCCCGGGTGGTCAACGGTCGCTACGGCGTGGCGCCCGCCACGATCGAGCGGGTCCGCGACGTCATCGACGACCTCGGCTACGAGTCGAGCTTGATCGCCCGCAGCCTGCGCAGCGAGCGCACGAACGTCATCGGGATCCTGGTGTCGGGCATCGAGCCGTTCAGCGCCGAACTGCTGAAGGGCGCCGCCCGCGCCCTGCACGACACCGACTACGAACTCGTCGTCTACTCCGGTGGCATGCGCGGTGTCGGTGGGTGGGAGCGCCGCTACCTGTCCCGGGTCGGCGGCACGCTCACCGACGGCATCGTGCTGGTGACGCCGACGGTGGTCGACGCCAGCGTGTCGTACCCGCTCGTCGCCGTCGATCCGCACGTCGGCAAGTCGCACCTGCCGACCGTCGACTCCGAGAACTTCGAGGGCGCCGTGGCCGCGACCGAGCACCTGCTGTCGCTCGGCCACCGCCGGATCGGCTTCCTCGGCGGTCGTCCCGACCTCGAGTCGGCCCGCCGTCGCGAAGCCGGCTACCGCGCCGCGATCGCCGCCGCCGGGCTCGCGATCGACGACGAGCTGATCCAGAGCGGTGCCTTCACCGAGGAATCGGCGGTGGCGCCGGCCGACCACCTGCTCGGCCTCGCCGACCGGCCGACGGCGATCTTCGCCGCCAACGACCTGTCGGCCAAGCAGGTCATCCGCTCGGCCATCGAACGCGGCCTCGGCGTGCCCGACGACCTGTCGGTCGTCGGCTTCGACAACATCCCGGAATCGGCGCTCACCGACCCGCCGCTCACCACCATCGACCAGTCGATCCAGCAGATGGGGCACGCCGCCGTGCGTGCCCTCATCCAGCTGATCGACGAGCCGGATCGCCTCGAACGCGACCCGGTGCACGTGACCCTGCCCACCGAGCTCGTCGTCCGCCGCAGCACCGGACCGGTCCGGAGCTCGTGATGGCCACCCGGTCGCGCCCGTTTTCGGAAACGATTACGACATCGTTTCCGAACCACCTCTCAGCCGGCCCGTCCGGCCGAGTACCAGCGAGCTCACGCCCCGGCGTGGGCCCGTCCACGGCGATGGGCTCAGGGCCCGCCGGCGTGGAACACACCCATCCAGCCCATCCAGCCCAACACCCAACAGCCAATCCACGAGGGGGAACGTGATGTTCACGACCAAGACGTCCAGGCTGCGCCGAGCCGTTGCGCTCGGCGTCGCACTGGCGATCACCGCAGCAGCCTGCGGCGGTGACGACGACGACGAGCCGGCCGACGAGCCGGCCGCAGCCGAGGAACCGGCCGACGCCGACGAGCCGGCCGACGCCGAGGAACCGGCCGACGCCGAGGAACCGGCCGACGCCGAGGAACCCGCCGACAGCGAGGAACCCGCCGACGACATGGAAGAGGTCACCGTCCAGTGGTGGCACATCCAGAACACCGAGCCGGCGACGTCGAACTGGCAGCAGGTGGCCGACGACTACATGGCCGAACACCCGAACGTCAACATCGAGATCACGGTGATGGAGAACGAGGCCTTCAAGGCCGCGATCCAGACCAACATGCAGGCCGGCGACGTGCCCGACCTGTTCCAGTCGTGGGGCGGCGGCGGTCTGCTGCAGCAGGTCGACGCCGGTCTCGTGCAGGACATCAGCGGTGAGGTCGACGACGTCGCCGGTGACCTCACCGGTGTCGGTTCGTTCTCCTTCGACGGTGCGACCTACGGCCTGCCCTGGAAGGTCGGCATGGTCGGCTTCTGGTACAACGCCGACCTCTTCGCCGAGGCCGGCCTCGAAGCGCCCGCGGACACCTGGGACGGCCTGCTCGAGCAGATCCAGACGCTGAAGGACGCCGGCATCACGCCGATCGCCGTCGGTGCCGGCGACCAGTGGCCGGCCCACTTCTGGTACTCGTACCTGATGGTCCGCCTGTGCGGCTCCGACGGCATGGTCGAGATCGCGCAGGACAACAACTTCAGCCGTGACTGCGTGATCGAGGCCGGTCAGAAGGTCCTCGATCTGGTGGCCCTCGAGCCGTTCCAGGAGGGGTACCTCGGCGCCGGTTGGGACGCGCCCGACGGTGAGTCCGGCACGATGGCCAACGAGCAGGCCGCCATGGACCTCATGGGCCAGTGGGCGCCCGGCGCCTTCGCCGCTCAGCTCGGACTCGACGACGCGTCGGAGATCCCGTTCAACCTCGGTTGGGCGCCGTTCCCCGAAGTCGCCGGTGGCGCAGGTGTGCCGACCGAGGGCTTCGGTGGCGTCGACGGCTTCGTCGTCGGCAAGGACGCTCCGCCCGAGGCGGTCGACTTCCTCGAGTACATCGTGAGCGAGGACGTCCAGCGGTTCATCTCCACCGATCAGCCGCTGCCGTCGAACCGCAACGCGGCCGACGTCGTGACCGACCCGAACCAGCAGGCCGTGTTCGAGGGCCTGTCGGAGTCGACCTTCCTGCAGCAGTACCTCGACCAGTTCTTCACGCCCGAGGTCGGCGGGATGGTCAACGAGCAGACCGCCCTGCTGTTCGGTGACGCCACCAGCCCCGAGGACGCCGCGGCAGCGATCACGGCAACCGCCGGCGGCTGACGTTCCCCTCCCCTGCGGGTGGGAGACTGCTCCGGCAGTCTCCCACCCGCCCTCTCCCCATGACTGACACGACGCCTCCCGCTCGACGATCGCGCCTCGGCCGCATGCCGTGGCCGACGATCATCGTGTTCCTGCTCCCCGCGCTCGCGCTGTACGTCGTCTTCCTGCTGATCCCGATCGTGCTCAGCACGCGGTACAGCCTCTATGCGTGGAACGGCTTCGGCCCGCTCGAGGACTTCGTCGGGCTCGACAACTTCCAGCAGGCGTTCTCCGACGCCCGATTCCGCTCTGCGCTCTGGCACAACGCGGTCATCGTCATCTTCTCGCTGGTGATCCAGCTCCCCGCAGCGCTCGCTCTGGCGATGCTGCTGAACGCGAAGCTCCGCGGCAGGGCGGTCATGCGCACCGTGTTCTTCGCGCCGTACGTGCTGTCCGAGGTCGTCACCGGCGTCGTCTGGCGCCAGATCCTCCGGCCGGACGGGCTGCTCGATCAGAGCATGCAGGGCGTCGGCCTCGGCGGTTGGACCCAGGGATGGCTGTCCGACCCCGACGTCGTGCTGTACGCGCTGTTCTTCATCATCTCCTGGAAGTACTTCGGCTTCCACATGATCCTGATGCTGGCCGGGCTGCAGCAGATCCCCGGCGAGCTGAAAGAGGCCGCGTCGATCGACGGTGCCAACGCCTGGACGACGTTCCGCTACGTCACCTTGCCGTTGCTCATGCCGACGGTTCGGGTCTCGCTGTTCCTGTCGGTGATCGGCGCGCTCCAGATCTTCGACCTGGTCTGGGTCACCACGAAGGGTGGGCCGATCGGGGCGTCGTCGACGATGTCGACGTTCCTCTACGACCGATTCCGAGACAGCCGCTTCGGCTACGCGAGCGCCGTGTCGATCATCATCTTCGGCTTCTCGCTCGTCGTCGCGCTGCTGTACCAGCGCTTCGCGCTCCGGCGCGATCTCGAGGGGGCCGGTGCCGGTGTCTGATCTCGCACTTCGTCCGTCCCGTCCGGACACCGCCGGCGACGACTCGCTGCGCTCGTACCGGCTGCGCCGACGGGCCCTTCGTGTCCTGCTCTACGCGACCGCGTTCGTCACGATGGCGATCGTCATCATCCCGCTGACGTTCTCCGTGCTCGGCGGCTTCCGCGACAGCCAGCAGCTCTCGGCCGACCCGGTCGGTCTCCCGAGCCCGTGGGTGTTCGACAACTACACGACACTGCTCAAGTCCGGCAGCTTCTGGCGCCAGGTCTGGAACAGCACGTTCGTCGCCCTGCTCACCACGCTGTTCGTCCTGCCGGCCGCATCGCTGTCGGCGTTCGTGCTCGCCCGCTACAAGTTCCGCGGGCGCGAGCTCGTGTACGGCCTGTTCACGCTCGGCCTGCTCTTCCCGGTCGCCGTGGCGATCCTGCCGCTGTTCATCGTGCTGCGCCAGGTCGGGCTCCTGTCGAACCCGCTCGGCGTCGCGCTGCCCCAGGCGGCGTTCGGCCTGCCGCTGTCGATCGTGATCATGCGGCCGTTCTTCCAGGCGATCCCGCAGTCGCTGCAGGACGCGGCGCGCATCGACGGATGTGGCCCGCTGCGCTTCTACTGGTACGTGATGCTGCCGCTCTCGCGACCGGTGCTCAGCACCATCGCCGTCATCTCGATCGTCGGGAGCTGGAACGCCTTCCTGCTCCCGCTGCTCGTGCTCATCGACCCGAATCAGCACACGCTGCCGATCGGCGTCAACAACATCTCGTCCCAGTTCTCGACCGACTACAGCGTCGTGCTCGCCTACACCACGCTGTCGATGATCCCGGCACTGATCTTCTACGCGCTCGCCGAGCGACAGATCATCGGAGGTCTCACGAACGGCGCCGTCAAGGAATGAACCGAACACCATGACCATCAGCGATACCGCGCCGCTCTACCGCGACAGCTCGGCGTCGGTCTCCGACCGCGCCACCGACCTGCTCGACCGGATGGACCTCGACGAGAAGCTCGGCCAGCTGGGAAGTGCGTGGGTGTTCCAGGTCGCCGGCGCCGACGGGTTCGACCCCGACCGGGCCGACCCGGTGCTCCGACACGGGATCGGCCACATCACGCGCATGGGCGGCGCCAGCAGCCTCACGGCTCCCCAGGCGGCACAGCTCGCCAACGACCTGCAGCGCCACCTCATCGAGCACACGCGGCTCGGGATCCCGGCGATCATCCACGAGGAGATCTGCTCGGGGCTGATGGCGCGCGACGCGACGGTGTTCCCCCAGGCGCTCGGCGTCGCGTCGACCTTCCGCCCCGAGCTCAACGAGCAGCTCGCCGACGCGGTGAGGGCCCAGATGCGGGCGGTCGGCGCCCACCACGGACTGTCGCCGGTGCTCGACGTGTGCCGCGACCCCCGCTGGGGACGACTCGAGGAGACCTACGGGGAAGACCCGTACCTGGTGTCGCGGATGGGGATGGCGTACGTGACCGGCCTCCAGGGCTGCGCCGACGGCTCGGACCTGCACGACGGCGTCGTCGCCACCGCCAAGCACTTCGTCGGCTACGGGGCATCCGAGGGTGGGATGAACTGGGCGCCGGCGCACCTGCCCGAGCGTGAGCTCCGCGACGTGTACCTGCGCCCGTTCGAGGTCGCCGTCCGCGATGCCGGGCTGGCGTCGGTGATGAACGGGTACCACGAGCTCGACGGCATCCCGTGCGGCGCCAACCGCTGGCTGATGACCGACCTGCTGCGCGGCGAGTGGGGCTTCGACGGCACCGTCGTGTCCGACTACTTCGCGATCAAGCAGCTGTTCGAGTACCACCACATCGTCGAGTCACGTCGCGACGCGGCCGTCGTCGCCGCGTCGGCAGGCCTCGACGTCGAGCTCCCGAGCACCGAGTGCTACGGCGACCCGCTCCGCGAGGCGGTCGAGTCCGGCCAGATCGAGATGGGCGTCGTCGACCTCGCGGTGCGACGGGTGCTCGAGTCGAAGCTCCGTCTCGGGCTGTTCGATCGCCCGTTCGTCGATCCGGGGGCGGTCTCGACCGCGACGCGCACGGCGTCGCAGATCGTCCTGTCGCGCCGGATCGCCGACGAGAGCCTCGTGCTGCTCCGCAACGACGGTGTGCTCCCGCTGCAGTCCGGCGCCTCGATCGCGCTGATCGGCCCGAACGCCGGCAACGCGCGCCACATGCTGGGCGACTACGCGTACGTCACGCACGTCGAGTCGCTGCTCGAGGTGCTCCGGAGCGGCAACAACGTCTTCGCGATGCCGATCGAGCGCGGCGTCGAGCTCGACGACCAGATGAGCCTCGATCACGTCGGCACGGTGAGCGGTTCGCTCGTGCGAGCACTCCCGGATGCCACGGTGCGGGTGGCCGAGGGCTGCCAGGTCACCGGCGACGACCGTTCGGGGTTCGCGGCGGCGGTCGAGGCGGCGGCGGCGAGCGATGTCGCCGTGCTCGTCATGGGCGAGCGATCAGGGCTCACCGAGGAGTGCACCACCGGTGAGAGCCGCGACGTCTCGCAGCTCCGGCTGCCGGGCGTGCAAGAGGAACTCGTCCACGCGGTCGCCGCGACCGGCACGCCGATCGTGCTGGTGCTCCTCGCCGGACGCCCCATCGGGTCGCCCGCGGTGCCCGAGGCGGCGGCGGCGGTGCTGATGGCCTGGCTGCCCGGCGAGCAGGGCGGTGACGCGATCGTCGACGCCCTGACCGGGGCCGTCAGCCCGGGCGGCAAGCTGCCGGTCAGCTACCCCCGGTCGTCGGGGCAGATCCCGATCTTCTACGCGCACAAGGTGTCGGGTGGCCGATCGCACTGGAAGGGCCCGTACGTCGACGAGTCGAACGAGCCGCTGTATCCGTTCGGCCATGGGCTGTCGTACAGCACGTTCACGATCGACGCCGACGCACCGACCCCGTCATCGGTCCGCGCCGACGCCCCGGCCGAGGTCGTCGAGATCCATGCGGTCGTCCGCAACACCGGCCGGCGTCGTGCCGACGAAGTCGTCCAGGTGTACGCCTCCGATCCCGTCGCGTCGATCACCCGCCCGGTCCGCGAACTGGTCGCCTTCCAGCGCGTCACGCTCGACCCCGGCGCCGCCGCGCGTGTCACGTTCGAGGTGCCGGTCGCCGCGCTCGGCTTCACGGGTCGCGAACTCACCTACGTCGTCGAACCCGGCGACGTGCGGTTCTTCGTCGGTGCGTCCGCGACCGACGTCGTCGAGGCCGGTTCGGTCACGATCACCGGTGACGCTCCGGTCCCCACCGTCCGGGCGACCGCCACGAACACGTCCATCGTGCCGATCGGTTGATCGGCGCCACACCACCCGTCAGACTTCCATCATCAGAGAGGAGCGCACGATGTCCGACTTCTTCGAACACGTCGACGCCATTCGGTACGAGGGCCCCGAGAGCACGAACCCGCTGGCGTTCCGTTGGTACCAGCCCGACCGTGTCGTCGGTGACATGACGATGGCCGAGCACCTGCGGTTCGGTGTCTGCTACTGGCACAGCTTCGCGTGGGACGGCCTCGACATCTTCGGTGCCGGCACGCTCGACCGGCCGTGGCACCCCACGTTCAGCCCCGACATGGACCCGATGGACGCGGCCCGCATGAAGATGGATGCGGCCTTCGAGTTCATCTCGAAGCTCGGCGCGCCCTTCTTCTCGTTCCACGACATCGACATCGCGCCGGCCGGCGCGACGTTCGCGGAGACGTGCCGGTACTTCGACGAGATGGTCGACTACGCGGGCCAGAAGATGGCCGACACCGGCACGAAGTTGCTCTGGGGCACGACGAACGCGTTCTCGCACCGGCGCTTCATGTCGGGTGCGGCCACCAACCCTGACCCCGACCTGTTCCAGTACGCGGCGGCGCAGGTGGCGCACTGCATGCAGAAGACCCACGAACTCGGCGGCGCGAACTACGTCCTGTGGGGTGGCCGCGAGGGGTACGACACCCTCTTGAACACCGACATGCGGCGTGAGCTCGACCAGCTCGGCCGGTTCATGAACATGGTCGTGCAGCACAAGTACGACATCGGGTTCGAGGGCACGCTGCTGATCGAACCGAAGCCGATGGAGCCGACCAAGCACCAGTACGACTACGACGTCGCGACGGTCTGGGCGTTCCTGCAGCACTACGGGCTCGACGACGAGATCAAGGTCAACATCGAGGTCAACCACGCCGAGCTGTCCGGGCACGACTTCCATCACGAGGTCGCCACCGCGGTCAATGCGGGCATCTTCGGCTCGATCGACGCCAACGCCGGCGACCCGCGCCTCGGATGGGACCTCGACCTGTTCCCCGGCTCGGTCGAGGACATGTCGCTCGGCATGCTCGAGATCCTGCGCGGCGGCGGGTTCACGACCGGCGGC
>JAUHYJ010000124.1 GCA_030425785.1 Acidimicrobiia bacterium
CACGGCGAGGAGATCCTGTTCGGCGCCGACCAGCAGCGCGGCGTGATGCAGGGCACCGACGGCTTCCTCCGCATCGTCCAGGTCGCCGACGTCGGGATCGACAACATCCTCGTGCACGATCAGCATGCGCCGCACCCGTCGCTCGCGTTCGCACTCGCCCGCCTCAACCACGACGACCACTCGCCCACGCCGTTCGGTGTGTTCTGGGAGCGCGAGCGCGAGGAGTACGCCGGCGCCGTCAGCTCGCAGGTCGCCGCGGCGAGCGAGCAGAAGGGCCCGGGCGACCTCGCGGCACTCCTGCGCAGCAACGGCACGTGGCAGGTCGACTGATTCCCGACCCGCCGACGACGGGGTCGGCGACCGGTCCGACGACGGGGTCGACGCGCTCCGATCGAGCTGCCGACGACGACTGCCGCTCGTGTGGCGCGCCGTCGGCGCCGCGCTGGGACACGACCGACGGCCGCATCCCGATGTGCCCGCCGTGCGCGGTCATGCACGGCATCGGCTGCCCCTGACGACGGCGAACCGGCGCCGACCGGGACCGAACGGGGGCGGCGTCAGTCGGCCTCGGCGATCACGATCTCGACGCCCGGATTCTCCGGGTCCTCGGTCTCGAGTCGCTCGGCCAGCTCGATCCAGGTCGTCCCCGGCGCCATGGCGACCGGGTTGCCGGCCTCGCTCGTCAGGGTGAACACCTCGTCGTTGGCCTCTCGCGACCACGATCCGAAGATCACCCCGCCCTCGCTGAACACCCACATCGGGCCCGTCCCGAGCGTCTGCGCCTCGGGGCTCCGGGCGTCGATCTGGCTCGGCTGGTACTCGACCCCGAGCACCACGACGTTCGTGGCGCCGATGGGGCCGTGGATCTTGTCGACGTGGGCGCCGCCCTCCTGCGACCGCATGAACAGGCCGTCCTCGGCATCCCAGTCCCATTCGACGTCGATGCCACGCATCGTCAGCTCGAATCCGGTCACCGGGGCGCCGCCGAACGACCCGCCGGGCCGGTAGTAGGGCAACTGCTCGGGCGGCGCGCCGGGATGATCATCGGGGGTCTGCTCCCAGAGCGTCGCGGTGTCGTTGTAGAGGTTGTGCGGGACGCTGCCCGGCCCGCGGTAGTAGCCGTCACCCTTGCCGGGGCGGAGGTCGACGAACGTCGACGAGGCGATCAGGTCCTGGACGCCGGGGTTGCCGCCGCTCCACGCGAAGAGCGGCTCCCTGAGTGACGTCAGCAGGTCGACGTCCTGGGATCGACCGGACCGGATCGGCCCGACGGTCTCGGAGTCGCGGCTGTGGAACACCGCGGCGAACCGGGTGATGCTGCCCTCGACGATCTCCTCGTACACCAGGTCGGCCACGCCGAGCCCGCTGTGGTTGCGTCGGGCACCGGGCGCGTTGTCGATCTTCACGGCGAGTGCCGGGCGGTCGATGGGCTCGACGCCGTCGGCGAGCGGCTCACCGGTGAGCGGCTGGCGGGGCACCGGGGGCAACGTGGTCGTGGTGGTGGTCGTCTCCTCCGTCGTCGACGGCGCCGGGGCCGTGGTGCTGGGCGCCGACGTGGTCGGCGGCGCCGCGGCGGTGGACGGAGCGACCTCGGTCGTCTCGACCGTCGAGGTCGATGCGGTGGTGTCGTCGCCACCGCCGCAGGCGGTCAGGACGAGCGAGCCACCGACGATGGCGGCGAACAGTGAGCGACGGAGCATGGGCACCTCGGGGCGTGGACGATCAGGGGTTGAGCCGCCCGCGAGCACAGTGTCGCGCACGCGACGGCTCGCCAGGCGTCAAGCGTGGCCGGTGACCGCTGTCGCCGGATCGGGCTCGAGCGCCGGCACCTCGATCGTCCGGCGGCTGCGGTACTCGCTCCCGGCGACGAGGTAGGCGCCGCCCGCGAGCGCGACCATCACGACGCCGCACACGCTGTAGGCGAGCGTTCGGCCGCCGGCCGAGTACAGCACCCCGGCGAGCACGGCCGTGAGCCCGCCGGTGAGCGTCTCGGCGGCGCCGAGGAGGCCCTGTGCCGACGCCTGGCGGTCGCGGGGCGCCGCGATGCCGACGGCGACGCCGGTGCTCGAGGCCGTCAGGCCGTCGCAGAGGGCGTGCATCGTGCCGACGGCGAGCATGATCATCGGTGCCGGCAGGAACCCGTACGAGGTCATGAACAGGGCGCCGAGTACCAGCCCGAGCGGACCCAACCGGAACGGGCCGACGCGTTGCGCCAGCCGCCCGCCGTACGCACCGAAGATGATCAGGGGCAGGGCGAAGATCGTGATGCCGGCGTTGGCGACCAGTTCGCTCGCGTCGAGGTCGTCGAGCACGATCGCCCACAGCGCGTCGAACGTGCCGATCATCAGGAACAGGGCCGATCCCATCATGAGGCCGGCCACGATCGGCCGATGACGCAGCAGGTCGAAGGCCAACCGCGCCTCGGGCAGGTCGTCCGGTGGGGTCTCGTCGACCTGGACGGTGAGCACGAGCGGCGCACAGAGCACGGTGAGGACGGCGATCGTCAGGAAGGGTGCGGGGATGCCGAACTGGGGCACGAGGATCGCCGAGACCGCCGGTCCGGCCGCGAAGCCGGCCACGTCGGCGGCGAGCAGGGTGCCGACGTTGTTCCCGATGTTGTCGGGGTCGGCGTTGATGACGATCCGGCGGATGGCCGGGAACGCCATCCCGATGCCGATGCCCGAGATGAAGCGGCCGGTCAGCAACACCGGCAGCGTCTCGCCGACGGCCATCGCGAGCAGACCGACGACGTTCAGCGCCACACCGAGGACGACCAGCCGGCGGGCGTGGCCACGGTCGGCGACGGGCGCGAGGAAGATCTGTGCCAGGAACGACGAGAGGAACCCGATCCCGACGATGGTGCCGAGCCAGTACGCCGCGATGCCGTACTCGTCGCGGAAGTCGTCGAGCACCGTGAACATGACGCCGTAGCCCGACGCCATGAGGGCGGTGACGACCCCGAACTGGAGGACTCGCCACCGGGACATCGGGATGAGGCTAACGAGCGCGCCCGCCGGTTCGTCGACCGGTTGCGGCGGCGATGTGGGCCCGGTCAGCCGAGCGACGAGACGAGCCGCCGCGCCTCGCGATAGGTGTCCTCGTCGTCGTCGAAGTCGGGGTCGAACGCCGCCCGATCGAGCTGATCGGCGAGACGCTGCGCTGCCTCGGCCCGATCACCGGTGAAGACCGACGCCAACGCCGGGTTCGGCGCGCCCGGCGCTGCCCCGTGCCGTGTCGCACGGGCCACGAACCGGTCCTGCACGACGCCCCACCGCCCGCGACGGCGCCGCCGGACGAGCACGACGACGACCCACGCACCGACCCAGGCGAACACCACCGCGCCGACCACCAGCAGGAGCGAACCACCGTGCTCGGCCACCGCGTCCGACACGCCGGCGGCGAGGTCGGCACCGATCGAACCTCGCGACGCATCCGCCGAGAGCGGGACCGAGGCGGTCGGGTCGAACGCCTGCCAGCCCGTCTCGGGGAACCAGACCTCGACCCACGCGTGCGCGTCGCTCGCTCGCACCTCGAACACACCGGTGACCGGGTTGCGGTCACCGGGGATGTAGCCAGCGACGAGCCGGGCCGGCACACCCTGCGTCCGCAGCATGATCGTCAGTGCCGAGGCGATCTGCTCGCAGAACCCCTGCTGCGAGTCGAACAGGAAGTCGTGGACGGCGTCCTCTCCCGGTTCGGGCAGCGGTGCCTGCAGGTCGTACTCGACGTGCTCGGCGAGCCAGGCCTCGTAGCTCCGCACGACGTCGTAGGTGGACGTCGCACCCGCCGCGAGCTCGTCGGCGAGGGCCACCGTCTCGGCGGTCGTCGAACTCGGCACGGCCAGGTACGGGCCGAGCGCCTGACGACCGAATGCCGTCAGCCGGTCGTCGACGAGACCCTGGCGACGGAGCAGCGCCGCGTCGACACGGGGGCGCGACGACACGACGGTGTACACCGACTCGTCCGGCAGCGACGTCGCAGCACGGATCGTCCCGTCGCGACGCACCCAGACCTCGGTCTCGATGAAGAGCCGGCGCGGGCGATCGGCGTGGAACACGACATTCGGCATCGAGCCCTCGAAGTAGTACGTCTGGACGAACTCGTCGACCTCGACGTCGTTCGCGAGCTGGATGTCACCCATCGAGAACGGCACCTCGACGACGGGGCCCTGCCGGAGCCGGCCGACGTCGTCGTCGGCGTACCATCGCCGCCCGTCGAACGATGCAAACGTCTGTCCTCGCCAGAACGCCGCCTCGGGCGCCCGCACCCGCATCACGATGTCGTCCGACAGGTTGCCCCTGACCGACGTGTCCATCGTCTCGGAGAAGCCGGCGTAGCCACCCGGCGAGCCCGCCGGCGCTCGATTCCCGCCCGTCTCGGTGCCACCGTCGTCGACGACATCGCCGTCCGAGTCGACGATCGCTCCCGCGACCGGGCTCGGCGACTCGTCCGACACGAGCGACGGCAGTGCGAGGACGGCGGGGCCGCTCGGGACCGGCACGATCGAGAGGAGGGCGAAGGTGAGCGCCGCCGCGGCGACGACGCTGAGCGCGACACCGCGGAGCTGCCGGCGACGCACGCTCCGGTCGGGCGGGCGCGGCACCGAGGCAAGTGATGCGATCGCGACGGCCAGGCTGATCATCCACGCCATCAGCCACCACACGACGCCGTCGTCCACCCGGAAGGCCGCGGCGTACATCACGACCACACCCGACACGCCGATGCCGACGCGAATCGACCGCCGGTCGCGGCACTCGAAACCGTGGAGGACGACGAGCACCATCAGCACCTGCGACAGCGGACCCCTGAGGAACTCGAGCAGGCCGCCGAAGCGCCCGCTCGAGGCGGCGACCACCATGACCGCGCCGAACGACCCCACCGCAACCAGGGTGCGAACCAGCGTCGACGGCGGCTCACCGGTCGCGAGCGAGCGGGAGGTCACCGCCGCGCCGACGGCGACACCGGCGATGATCACGATCGACACGGCCGGTCCCGATCCGAGCACGCCGGCCAACAACAACAGCGAGAGCGCCGTGCACACGGCGGCGGCCCACCGGGCACGGATCGCCGAGCGTTGCTCGGGTTCCCCCGCGGCCAGCGAGCGCCGGAAACGATGGCGTTCCGCGCCGGTCGTCTGATCGCCCAGGCTGGCGAGCGCGGTCCAGCGCGCCGCCGCGGCGCTGTCCACGACGGGTTCCGGTTCGCCGTCCCCGAGTGCGACCCACACGCTCGCGTTCGCTCGCAGTCCCGACTCGAGCGCGTCGCGCACCATGCCGGCCTCGACGTCGGGCTGGTCGGTGTCGGGTCGTGCGCGCACGATCCACCGCTCGTCCGCGTCGCGGCGCCGGTCGTGGACGACCAGCTCGCCCGAGCGCATCGTCGAGGCCCAGTGGACGAACCGCTCGCTGTCGCCGTCACGCCAGGGGCGAACGCCGTCGATCTCGCCGGCGATGGCACCGGCCTGACCGGCACGCTCGCCGTCGCCACCCAACGAGGTCCGTTCGACGTGGGCGGTACCCGGATCGGGAGCGGGCGCCACGACGATCTCGACGTCGTCGACGGTGGTCGGGCGGCTCCACCACACCAGGCCGGACGAGCCCGCCGCCCGCAGGATCACATGGAACCGGCCGACCTGGCCGCGACCGCGGATCGATCCGGTGCCGACGAACCGCTGCCCGTCGCTCCACCCGGATGCGACCTGACGGCGGCCGTCGCGCAGCTCGACCCAGACGGGGCGGCGGGTGCCGACCTCGAGCTCGATCGGGAACGGCTCGTCCTGGGTGACGAGGCTCGGCGCCGTGATCGCGCCGACGCTGGCCGGCGAGAGCCACCACCATCCGGCGACCGCGGCGACGAGCGCGCCGACGAGGCCGGCGACGAGCAGGATCATGACGGCCGTCGCGCCCGTCAGTTGCACGATCGCCAGGCCACCGCCCCACGCGAGGACGAGCGCGACCGTGCCGGCCGAGACACCGGCGGGGCGGCGAGGCTTCACGCCGTCGGGGGCGGGACGCGCTCGATGCACTCGGACGCGACCTCGCGGCCGGCGTCGACGAGCCCACCGGCGTTCGCCACGATCAGGCGATGCGCGAGCGCCGGCACGGCGAGCGCGACGACGTCGTCGGGAACGACGTACGCGCGACCGGCCATGGCGGCGCGGGCCTTCGCGAGCTGGACGAGTGCGACGCCACCTCGTGTCGACGCGCCGAGGCGGACCTTCGGGTGCGACCGTGTGGCAGCGAGCACCTCGACGATCCAGCGGGCGATCGAGTCGGCGATCGCCACCCGGCCGACGACGTGCTGCGCCGCGACGACGTCGGCGATGTCGACGACCGGTTCGACCTCGGAGAGCTGGGTACGGCCGCGGCGGCCGGTCAGGACCTCGACCTCGTCGTCGACACCCGCGCGTCCGGGCGTGACGACGGCCATGAACCGATCGAGCGCGCCCTCACCGAGCGGGTAGGTCCCGGCCATCTCGATCGGGTTCTGGGTGGCGACCAGCACGAACGGCGACGGGAGCTCGCGGGTCGTGCCGTCGACCGTGACCGCTCCCTCCTCGGTCGCTTCGAGCAGCGCCGACTGGGTGCGCGGGTTGGCGCGGTTCAGCTCGTCGAAGACGACGACGTTCGAGAAGATCGGCCCGGGCCGGAAGCGGAGCTCGAAGTCGTCGCCGTGGGGCACCATCGTGCCGGTCACGTCGCCGGGCAGCAGGTCGGGCGTGCCCTGGATGCGGTGGAACGATCCTCCGATCGACGACGCGAGCGCCTGTGCCAGCAGGGTCTTGCCGACACCGGGGATGTCCTCGATGAGCACGTGACCACGCGCCAGCACACAGGCGACGAGGGTGTCGATCGTGTCGATCCGGCCGGCGACGACACCGCGCAGCGATCGACGAATGAGGTCGGCGGTCGTCGTCACGCTCGCCACGTCGTCGTCGGAGGGTCGGCGCGCCGAACCGTCCGCCGTCATCACGCCCGTCATCGCATCCATGCTGTCAGATCATCGGCGCGAACGGGCCTCGCCTGTAGCGACTGCCCGTGCTCCCGTCGGGGTCAGCGGGCGGTGAATCCGCCGTCGACCAGGAGCGAGTGTCCGGTGATGTACGAGCCGGCGTCGGTCGCCAGCAGGAGCAGCGCTCCGTCGAGCTCGTGGTCGTCGCCCATGCGGGGGAAACCGCCGTAGGTGGCGATGTAGCGCTCGCTGCCCTCGTCGCCGAGCATCGGGGCGGTCATCTCGGACGGGAAGTAGCCGGGACAGAGCGCGTTCACGCGCAGGCCCTTGCGGGCGAGCTGGAGCGCGAGCTCGCGGGTCATGTTGACGACGGCGCCCTTGCTCGCGCAGTAGTTGGCCTGCTTGATCGGTGCCGAGCCGACGTGGCCGAGCATCGAGGCGACGTTGACGATCGAGCCGCTCCCCCGCTCGACCATGTGCGGCACGCACAGCTTGGTGAGGTGCCAGACGGCGGTGGTGTTGACGGTCATCGCCAGTTCGAACTCGTCGAGGGTCTCCTGCTCGATGCCGACGGTGTACGAGATGCCGGCGTTGTTGACCAGCACGTCGATGCGGCCGGCGCGCTCGAGCGCCTCGTCGATGAGGCGCTCGCGGTCGGCCGGTTCGGCCATGTCGGCCGGCACGGCGATGGCGCCGGGCAGCTCGTCGACGAGCTCGCTGAGACGGTCGGCGCGTCTGGCCGTGACGACGACGGTGGCGCCGACCGCGTGGAGCACGCGAGCGAAGCGGGCGCCGAGCCCCGAGGAGGCGCCCGTGACGACGGCGACGCGCCCGTCGAGACGGAACTGCTGCAGCGGATCGAGCATCCGGCGAGTCTGGCAGACGGTCGCGCGATCTAGAGTCCCGAGCCATGCCGAGCCTGACGCCGCGCCCGTGGGTGGCCGGCGACGCGTTCGTCCAGGAGGTCGCCGGGCAGGTCGGCGCGCTGGCGGACGACGAGCTCGCGGGCGAGATCGAGCGGCTGACCGGGTGGAACCGAGAGATCCACGAGGTCGAGTGCGTGAACCTCAACCCGGCGACGAACACGATGAATCCGCGGGCAGAAGCGCTGCTCGCGAGCGGGCTCGGGTCACGCCCGTCGCTCGGATACCCGGGCGACAAGTACGAGATGGGGCTCGAGGCGATCGAGCGGATCGAGGTGATCGCCGCCGAGTTGGCGGCGGAGGTGTTCGGCGCTCCGTACGCCGAGGTGCGGCTCGGGTCGGGCGCCTTGGCCAACCTGTACACGTTCATGGCGACCTGCTCGCCGGGCGACGCGATCATCGCGCCCCCGGCGTCGATCGGCGGGCACGTCACGCATCACGGCGCCGGCGCCGCCGGGCGGTACGGGGTGGTCACCCATGCGGCGCCGATCGACGCGGGGCGCTACACGGTCGACGTCGATGCGCTCGCGGTGCTGGCTCGCGAGGTGCGACCGAAGCTGATCACGATCGGCGGGAGCCTCAACCTGACCCATCATCCGGTGGCGGTGGTCCGCGAGATCGCCGACTCGGTCGGGGCGGTGCTGATGTTCGACGCCGCCCACCTGTCGGGCCCGATCGCCGGCGGGGCGTGGCCGAACCCGCTCGCCGAGGGCGCGCACGTAATGACGATGAGCACCTACAAGAGCCTGGCCGGGCCGCCGGCCGGACTGCTGTTGACGACCGACGCCGGCATCGCCCAACGGGTCGACGCGATCGCCTACCCGGGCCTGACGGCGAACTTCGATGCGGCGAACACGGCCGCGCTCGCGATGACGTTGATCGACTGGCGGGTGCACGGCGCCGAGTACGCCGCGGCGA
>JAUHYJ010000125.1 GCA_030425785.1 Acidimicrobiia bacterium
GGTCGCCGGGGTCGCCGGGGTGGCAGGTGTCGCCGTGTCGTCGGGCTCGACGGTGACGGCCTCGTCGTCGGGCTCCACGGTGATGGCTTCGTCGTCGCACGGGGGACGGACGAAGTCGTTCGCGTTCTCGTTGCGAGGTGCGTCGCAGGCGCGCGCCGGCTCGGGGAGGACGGGCCCGATCATCGCGAGGTCGCGCTCGGTGTCGTCGTCCCCGGCCCGGAGATCGAGCGCCGGAGCGCCGTCGCTGCCGGTCAGTGTGTGGTCGGCACCGACCGGCACCGACGGCACCGAGCTCCGTGCGGCGTCGGCTGCTGCTCGAGGCAGCGTCGGCACCGCGTCGTCGGCGGCCGGAGCCCCCACCGATGATGGTGGTGAGGGCTCCGGATCGCCGCCGAACATGGGGAAGTTCCCGGGGCCGGCGGCGACAAGTCCGCCGACCCCCAGACTGGCGACCGTGACTGTCACGATGGCCGCTCCGCGACGTGCGCGGGTGCGCCCGGTACCGGCGGGTACCGGAATCGCCGCACGCATCGAAGCGACGATGTCGCGCTCGTCAGCCAGCTCCGCGGGAAGGGCTGGCTGACGGAGCACGTCGCTCCATGCGTGCCGGTGGTCGGTGTCAGTCACAGCACGTACATCGCTTCGCCGTCGGCGTCCGTTACAGCTGGACGCGAAGATTCCTCGGACTCGGCCGACGGGTGTTCCGCCGCGAGTCGCTTCAGGCCGCGGTGGACGAGCACCCGGACGTGGCCCTCGGTGCGCTGCATGATCTCGGCCACGGCCGCGACGTCGAGGTCGGCCACCACCCGGAGCATCACGGCTTCGGCCTGATCGTCGGGCAGATTCCGCACCAGCGCGAGCGCGCGGTCGAGTTGCAGCGCACGTTCGTAGGTCGGGTCGCCGACGGTCGCGGCCGGCGATGCCTCCGCCTCGGCCTGCGCGAGTTCGTCGCGATCGGCGACGCGCCGCTGCCGGCGGATCTCGTCGACGCGGCGCCGGGCGGCGATCGTGAACAGCCAGCGGCGGAAGTCGTCGCCGTCGCCCTCGAACCGGTCGAGGCCGCGTGCGACGTCGACCCACACCTGCGAAGCGAGATCCTCCGGTTCGGACATCCCGCGGCCCCGGAAGTAGCGCAGCAGGAGGTGATGGTGTTCTCGCCAGATCTCGGCCAGGGCGGCCTCGTCTCCTGCTGCGGCTCTCGCGAGCACCTCGCGCATGTCCCTAGTATCGGTCACGATGACGCCATCATGAAGCAGTGGTCGTGAGACGATCGACCCGGCGTCCGACAGGAGGGGAGTGGGAGTGAGCGGTTCGGCCCGCGGTGAGCACGGCTCGGACATCGAGCGCGTCGTCGAACTCGCGCGTCAACGCCGGCCTGACGACCCCCTCGCGATCGAGTTCGTCGCGGAGTACTACCGCGAGCTCCCCGAGTTCGACGTCGACGACCGGCGGACCGACGATCTGTACGCAGCCGCGGTCACACACCTCGCGCTCGGACGCCGGCGCCTCGTCGGCGAGACGCACCTGAGGTTGATCAACCCCGACCGTGACCGGGACGGATGGCACTCGGAGCGATCCGTCGTGTTGCTCGTCACCGACGACGTGCCGTTCCTGGTCGACACGCTGCGCCTCGTGCTCGAGGATCACGACGTCGCCACCCACCTGATGGTCCACCCGATGTTGAGCGTCGTCCGGTCCGACGACGGCGAGCTCGTCGACGTGCACACGCTCGGCGAGACGGAGCCCGCCGATGCGCTCGTCGAGGCCTGGACCATGCTCGAGATCGATCGCGCCGACGACGCGTCGGGGGCCGAGCTCGAGGCCGACCTCCGTGCGGCGGTCGCCAGCGTCCACGCCGCCGTCGCCTGCTTCGAACCGATGCAGACCCGGATGCGTCTCCACACCGACGTCGATCCGGTGCTCGACTGGCTCGCATCCGCCAACTTCGTCTTCCTGGCGGCGGCGACGTTCCGACGTTCCGACGCGTCGGGCGGCGATCTCGTCGAGGGGTCCGTGCTCGGTGATCGGGCGCTCGCGACCGCACTCGATCCTCCGATCGACTGGGACGGACCGGTCGTCTCGTTCGCTCGAAGCGACCGGGTGTCGCCGGTCCATCGGGCCGCCCGACTGTACGTCGTGACGATCCTGTCGACCGATGCCGAGAGCGGCGCCGAGGTCGCCGACCGGTTCGTCGGCCTGCTGGCGTCGACGGCGTACCGACAGAGTGCGCTCGGCATCCCCACGGTCGGTGACCGGGCGCGCGGCGTGCTCGGTCTCGCCCATGCGGGTGCGGAGACGCACACCGGCCGCTCGATGCGCAACGTGCTCGAGACCCTGCCTCGCGAGCTGCTGTTCGAGCTCGACTCGCGTTCGCTCGCCCAGCTCGTCATCGACGTCGTCGGCCTGCAGGAGCGCCAGATCGTCAGGGTGTTCGACGTGCCCGAGCCGTCGGGCCGCTGGTCGACCGTGCTCGTGTACTTCCCCAAGCGACGGTACGACGCCGAGCTGCCGGGCCGGATCGCCGACCTGATCGCACGGGCGTACGAGTCCGAGGTGCGCGATGTCGAGTCGCATCTCGGCAACAGCAATCTGGCGCGGGTGACGTGCACGGTTCGCACCAACGGCGTCGTTCCGGATCTCGACCAGCTGTCGGCGGTCGTCGACCGTGCGACGACGGCCTGGATCGAACTCGTACACGACGCCGCGGCCGAGGAACTCGGCGAGGCGGACGCGACGGCGTTGGTCCATCGCATCGGCGAGGCGTCGACCGAGGCGTACCGCAGCGCCGTCAACCCCGACATGGCGATCGGTGACCTGCGCCGTCTGGCCGACCTGCTCGACTCCGACGAGACCACGATGTCGGCGCTCGTGCACGACGTCGACGCCGAGGCCGATCACTGGCGCGTCCGCCTGTACCGCCAGGGGAACCCGATCGTGCTCTCCGACCTGATGCCGACGCTCGGCAACCTCGGGCTGGTGGCGCTCGAGGAGCATCCGTACGAGTTCCGGATCGGCGACGAGTGCTGCCACGTCTACGACATCGGCGTGCGTCTCCCCGCCGGCACGGCGATCGACGAGCTGCGCCACCGCGAGCTGCGCTCCGCGTTCGAGGGGCTACTGGCGGGAGAGATCGAATCCGACGGCTTCAACCGGCTCGTGCTGCTCGCCGGGTTGACGTCGTTCCAGATCAACGTGCTGCGCGTCTACTCGAAGTACGCACACCAGATCGGCTTCACGCTCAGTCAGGGGTACATCGAGAGTGCGCTCGCACGGCTCCCGGCCCTCGCCCGAGCCCTGGTCGAGCTGTTCGAGGCCCGTTTCGACCCCGACGTCGACGATGCCGACCGGATCGCAGCGGTGTCGGCTGCCGAAGCCGACGTGCTCGAGCTGCTCGACGGCGTGCCGTCGCTCGACGACGATCGGGTCGGTCGGGTGCTGTTCAAGCTGATCCGGGCGACCGTGCGGACGTCCGCGTACGCGGGGAAGCCAACGGTGGCCATCAAGTTCGATCCGGCACGGGTGCCCGACCTGCCAGAGCCGAGGCCCGCCCACGAGATCTTCGTCTGCTCGGCGCGAGTCGAGGGCGTGCATCTGCGTGGTGGTCCGATCGCCCGCGGTGGGCTGCGCTGGAGCGACCGCTCGGAGGACTACCGCACGGAGGTCCTCGGGCTGGTCAAGGCGCAGATGGTGAAGAACGCGGTGATCGTGCCGGTCGGCGCGAAGGGTGGCTTCGTCGTCAAGCGGCCACCCGCCGATCGTGCGGCGCAACGGGCCGAGGGCGAGGCGTGCTACCGGCTGTTCGTGAGTGGGCTGCTCGACGTGACCGACAACATCGTCGGCGACGACGTCGTGCGGCCCGAGCGGGTCCGCTGCTACGACGGCCCCGACCCGTACCTGGTGGTCGCGGCCGACAAGGGCACGGCGACGTTCAGCGACATCGCGAACGGCATCGCCGCCGACTACGGGTTCTGGCTCGGCGACGCGTTCGCCTCGGGTGGCAGCGCAGGGTACGACCACAAGGCGATGGGCATCACCGCCCGCGGGGCCTGGGAGAGCGTGCGCCGCCACGCCGCCGTGCTCGGCTTCGACGCCGACAACCACGAGATGACCGTGGTCGGGATCGGCGACATGTCGGGCGACGTGTTCGGCAACGGGCTGCTGCGATCGGCCCATCTGAAGCTGGTCGCGGCCTTCGACCATCGAGACGTGTTCATCGACCCCGACCCCGACCCGGCGGTCTCGTTCACCGAGCGGCGTCGGCTCTTCGAGCTCGCGGGGTCGTCGTGGCAGGACTACGACCGCTCGCTGATCTCCGAGGGTGGCGGCGTCTATTCGCGCCAGGCGAAGTCGATCACGTTGAGCGCGGAAGCCCAGGCTCGCCTCGGCGTCGATCGTGAGTCGTTCACGCCGGCCGAGCTGATCTCGGCGATCCTGCGGGCGCCCGTCGACCTGCTCTGGAACGGCGGCGTCGGCACCTACGTGAAGGCGTCGACCGAGTCGCACGGCGATGCGGGTGATCGCAGCAACGACTCGGTGCGGGTGAACGGCGACGAACTGCGCTGTCGCATGGTCGGCGAGGGCGGCAACCTCGGCTTCACCCAGCTCGCGCGCGTCGAGTACGCCCTGCACGGCGGGCTGATCTACACCGACGCGATCGACAACTCGGCCGGTGTCGACTGCAGCGACCACGAGGTCAACATCAAGATCCTGCTCGGCGACGTCATGGCGGGCGGCGAGCTCACCCTGCCGCAGCGCAACGTGCTGCTCGAACAGATGACCGACGAGGTCGCCGAGCTCGTGCTCGCCAACAACCAGGCCCAGACGCTCGCCCTGGTGATCGCCCGGACCCAGGGCCTGCCCATGGTGAACGTGCACGCCCGGTACCTCGATCAGCTCGAGCTCGAGGGCTGGATCGACCGCGACCTCGAGTTCCTGCCGACGGACAAGCAGCTCGCCGAACGCCAGGCGTCGGGGTCGGGGCTGCGCGCACCCGAGCTCGCCGTGCTCATCGCCTACACGAAGAACGCCAACGTCGCCGAGATCATGGGCACCGACCTGCCCGACGACCCCGCGCTGAACGAGGACCTGTTCGAGTACTTCCCGCAGCCGCTGCGCGAGCGCTACCCGGTGCAGATCCGGCGTCACCGACTGCGGCGCGAGATCGCGGCCACGCAGCTCGTCAACCAGATGGTCAACCTGTCGGGCATCTCGTACGACCATCGCATGACCGAGGACACCGGCGCGTCGGTCACCGACGTCGCCAGGGGCTGGTTGGCTGCTCGCGAGGTGCTCGACTTCCCGGCGTGGTGGCGCGAGATCGATGCGATCCGTGACATCCGCCTGGAGGACCGGCTCGAGATGTACCTCGACTGTCGACGCACCGCGGAGCGGTGTTCGCTGTGGTTCCTCCGCAACCGTCGCCCGCCGGTCGACATCGCCGCCGAGGTGGCTCGCTTCCGCGAGCCGGTCACGAACCTGGCGGCCGAGTACCCGTATCGGCTGGTCGGGCCGTTGCACGACGCCGCCCAGGCGCTCGCCGCCGAGCGTGTCGATCAGGGGGTACCCGCCGCGCTCGCGTCGCGCTCGTCGGTGTGGCGCCTGCTGCACACGGCGCTCGACGTCGTCGAGCTCGCCGGCCGCCATGGCATCGACCCGCTCTTCGTCGCCTCGGTGTACTGGCAGCTGTTCGACCGGTTCGAGCTGCTGTGGCTGTGGGACGGCATCGGTGCGTTGCCCCGCGGCGACCGGTGGCAGACCCAGGCCCGCAGCGCCCAGCGCGACGACCTGCTCGCGGTGCTGTCGGGTCTGACCGACAACGTCCTCGAGGACGGCTCGGTCGACGCGTGGATGTCCGCCAACGAGCGCTCGGTCGGTCGCACCATGCAGCAGCTGACGGCGATCCGCCGCATCGAGCACCTGAACATCACCCAGCTGTCGGTGGCGGTGCGCCAGCTCCGCAACCTCGTCCAGACCAGCGTCCGCGGGGCCTGAGGCATCGCCGCGGGTAGCGTCGGGCGGGCATGAGCACCGGACCTCGCTACCGATTCGCGCCCTCGCCGACCGGGATGTTCCACGTCGGTGGTGCCCGCACCGCACTGCACAACTGGGCCCTCGCCCGTCAGAGCGGTGGCACGTTCGTGCTGCGCATCGAGGACACCGACGAGGTCCGCAACCGGCCCGAGTGGACCGCCGGGATCATCGACGCACTGGCGTGGCTCGGCATCAGCGCCGACGACCCGCACTTCGAAGGGCCGCTGTTCCAGAGCGAGTACGCCGCTGCCCACCTCGAGGCGGCGAACCGCCTGTTCGAGTCGGGCCACGCGTACTACTGCGACATGACGCCCGACGAGATCCAGGACCGGGCGAAAGCGGAGGGGACGACGGGGTACGGCGGCTGGTCGCGCGACCGCGGCCTCGGCCCGGCGCCGGGCAGCGTGCTGCGCTTCAAGGTGCCCGAGGGGACGACGGTCGTGCACGACCTCGTGCGCGGCGACGTCGAGTTCGATCATGCCGTGATCGAGGACTTCGTGCTGGTGCGCGGCAACGGCACGCCGGTATTCATCCTCGCCAACGTGGTCGACGACATGTCGATGGGGATCACGAACGTCGTGCGTGCCGAGGAGCACCTCCCGAACACGCCCAAGCAGCAGATGCTCTGGCAGGCGCTCGGCCACGAGCCGCCGGTGTGGGCGCACGTGCCGGTCCTGGTGAACGAGCAGCGCAAGAAGCTGTCGAAACGGCGCGACAAGGTCGCGCTCGAGCAGTACCGCGACGAGGGGTTCCTCGCCGACGCGATGGTCAACTACCTCATGACGCTCGGCTGGTCGCCGGGCGAGCAGGAGATCCAGCCGTGGTCGGTCATGGAGCAGTCGTTCCGGCTCGACGACGTCAACCTGTCGCCGGCGTTCTTCGACCTGAAGAAGCTCGCGGCGTTCAACGGTGAGTACATCCGCCGACTGTCGGTCGACGAGCTGGTCGACGCGTGCGATCCGTGGCTGCCCGCCGAGTGGGATCGCGCCGTGTTCCGGGAGATGGCGCCGCACATCCAGCCGCGCCTCAACACGCTCGCGGACGCGCCGGGTGTGGTCGACTTCCTGTTCCTGGACGAGCCGGATATCGACGACGACTCGTGGTCGAAGACGATGACGACCGAGTACGCGCAGCCGCTGCTGGCCGACGCGATCGGTGCGTTCGAGACGTGCGCGTGGGATGCGGCGACGATCAAGGCGACGCTCGAGGACGTGATGGGTCGCTACGACCTGAAGCTCGGCAAGGCGCAGGCCCCCGTCCGGGTCGCCGTCACCGGCCGCACCGTCGGCCCGCCGCTGTTCGAGGCCCTCGAGGTCATGGGTCGCGACGAGTCGCTGCGCCGGATGCGCAACGCACTCGACCGGCTCTGAGCGGTCGCCGCCGGCCTGCCCGTTTCGGCGCCGTCGAACGTGGAAGGCTGATGACGTGTCGGAGCATCCGTGGCCGAACGACGCCGAGCTGGCCGATCGCAGCGCGGCCGATGCGCTCACACGTACCTATGGCCCCAGCGGTCGCGTGCGTGTCGGACGGTCTCGCATCGGGTGGTACGCGTTCGCCGCCATCGTGGGTGTGGGTGCGGCGTACCTGCTGGGGACGTTCGCCCAGGTGGTGCACACCGGCGGCTCGCACGGTGCCGACTCGGCCGACGCGATCATCGTGATGGGTGCCGCCCAGTACGACGGGCGTCCGTCGCCACAACTCGCGGCACGCCTCGATCATGTGGTGACGCTGTGGAACGAGGGCGTGGCCCCGCTCGTCGTCGTGACGGGTGGCAAACAGCCCGGCGACCGGTTCACCGAGGCGGAGGCGTCGGCGAGCTATCTCGTCGACCGTGGCGTCGGGCCGGAGGCGATCGTCGAGGTGGGGGAGGGGAGCACGACGCACGAGTCGGTCGTGGCCGCCGCCGAGGTCATGCGCGACCGCGGTGTCGACCGGGTCGCGCTCGTGACCGACCCGTTCCACGCCCTGCGCTCTCGCCTGATCGTCGAGGGCGAGGGCTTCGACGTCGACGTCGCCGCGACGCCGACGAGTGTGGTCGACGGATGGACCGAGATCCGGCGCGAACTGGGCGAGACGGCCGGGGTCGCGGTCGGTCGGATCATCGGGTTCGACCGGCTCAGCGACCTGACCGGCTGACGATCCGCCCGGTCCTGATCCGACCGAACCCGGGTTGCTGCCGATCGCGCCGCCGCTACACTCGTCGGTCGCCCACTGGGGTGTGGTGTAACTGGCAACACAGCAGATTCTGGTTCTGTCGTTAGGGGTTCGATTCCTCTCACCCCAACCAACCGGGGGCTTCGGCCGTCCGGTTCGCATAGCTCGGCGATAATGTCGAGCGTCGCAGCTTGGCCCGTTCGTCTAGTGGCCTAGGACACCACCCTCTCAAGGTGGCGGCACGGGTTCGAATCCCGTACGGGCTGCCAACACGAAACCCCAGGTAGACCGCCAGAAATGGTCGGTCCGCCTGGGGTTTCGTCGCGCCTCGGCGCGCGCCCACGCACGCCCGGGCAGCCCTGGACAGGTGCAACACCCCCACGCCATGCTGACCGAGCATGTACCTCCGCAAGCTCGACTCGGGCGCCTACCAGGTGCTCGTGAAACACGCCGGCCGCCGCCGGTCAGCGACAGCGGCGACGCGTGCGGAGGCGACGCAGCTCGGCGCCGAGCTGCTCCTCGAGCTCGGCGGCTCACCCCGTTCGGCCGCGACGGTGGCGGACCTCCTCGCCGGGCACCTGGCCGACGTCC
>JAUHYJ010000126.1 GCA_030425785.1 Acidimicrobiia bacterium
GCCCTCGAGCCCGTCTACGGGCCGGACGACGGCGAGTTCCCCGGCCAGTATCCGTACACCCGCGGGCCGTACTCGTCGATGTACCGCTCGAAGCTGTGGACCATGCGGATGTTCGCCGGCTTCGGCACGGCCGAGGACACCAACTGGCGATTCAAGGAGATCATCAAGGCCGGCGGCAGCGGCCTGTCGACGGCGTTCGACATGCCCACGCTGCTCGGCATCGACTCGGACGACCCGATGGCGCTCGGCGAGGTCGGGCGGTGCGGCGTCGCCGTCGACACGCTCGCCGACATGGAGGATCTCTACGCCGGCATCGACCTGTCCGAGATCACGACCTCGATGACGATCAACTCGCCCGCTGCGGTGATCTTCGCGATGTTCGTCGCCCAGGCCGAGCGGGCCGGCGTCCCGCGAGCGAAGCTCGGTGGCACGTTGCAGAACGACATCCTGAAGGAGTACCAAGCCCAGAAGGAGTTCGTGTTCCCGCCGCGCCAGTCGATGCGGCTCGTGCGTGACACGATCGACTTCACGGCCGCCGAGATGCCCCGCTGGCACTCGATCTCGATCTCGGGCTATCACATCCGCGAGGCCGGTTCGACGGCGGTCGAGGAGCTCGCGTTCACCCTCGCGAACGGCTTCGCGTACGTCGAGCTGGCGCAGCAAGCGGGCATCCCGATCGACTCGTTCGCGCCCCGCCTCAGCTTCTTCTTCAACGCCCACATCGACTTCTTCGAAGAGATCGCGAAGTACCGTGCCGCCCGCCGCATCTGGGCGCGGTGGATGAAGGAACGCTACGGCGCCGAGGACGCCCGCTCGATGCAGCTGCGGTTCCACACCCAGACCGCCGGCGTCTCGCTCACCGCCCAGCAGCCCGAGGTCAACATCGTCCGCACGGCGATCGAGGCGCTGGCCGGCGTGCTCGGCGGCACGCAGTCACTCCACACCAACTCGATGGACGAGGCGCTGGCGCTGCCGACCGAGAAGGCCGCTCGCATCGCCCTGCGCACCCAGCAGGTGATCGCCCACGAGACGAACGTCGCCCATGTCGCCGATCCGCTCGGCGGCAGCCACTACGTCGAAGCGCTCACCGACGAGATGGAACGCCAGGCCGAGGAGCTGTTCGCCGAGCTCGACGCGATGGGCGACGGCTCGATGCTCGAGGGAGCGATCAAGGGCATCGAGGACAACTGGTTCCAGGGCAAGATCGCCGACTCGGCATTCGAGCTCGAACGCAAGCTCAACAACGGTCGCCGCATCGTCGTCGGTGTGAATGCGTTCACCGACGGCAGCGACGACGAGCAGATGGACCTGCTCGAGATCACCAACGAGGACGAGCAGCGGCAACGCAAGCGCCTCGACACGGTCCGCCAGGATCGCGACACCGACGCGGTCGCCGCGGCACTCGATCGAGTCCGGGCGGACGCGTCCGATCCGAACGTCAACATGATGCCGGCGCTGATCGACGCCGTGAAGGCGTACGCGACGCTCGGTGAGATCATGTCGACGATGGAGCAGGAGTTCGGCCGCCACGTGGAAGTCCCCGTCATCTGATGAGCGGTCGATCGGCACACTCGACCGTGACCGGCGAGCGGCGAAGCGAAGCGGAGCCGGCGAGCACGGAGGCGACCGAAGGGAGCCCGTCGTGAGCGGCGAGCGGATCCTCATCGCGAAGGTCGGGCTCGACGGGCACGACCGGGGCATCAAGGTGGTCGCCCGCATCCTGCGCGACGCCGGGTACGAGGTGATCTACACGGGGCTGTTCCAGACCCCGCAGACGGTGGCCGCGGCGGCGATCGACGAAGACGTCGACGCGATCGGATTGTCGATGCTGTCGGGCGCCCACATGACGCTCGCTCCGCTGGTCGTCGAGGAGGTCAGGTCACACGGCAGCGACATCCCGGTCATCGTCGGCGGCACGGTCCCCGACCGCGACGTGCCGAAGCTGAAGGAGCTCGGGGTCGCCACCGTCCTCACACCCGGTGCCACCGCCGAGCAGATCGTCGCCGAGGTCGCCGCGGTGCTCCACGACGAGACCACCTGACGGTCGCGCCTGGACGAGGCCCGGGCGCTGCGGCGCCCCGAGAAATCCGCGCCGAGCTGCTGGCGCGATGGTCGGGTCACCGGACCCTTTTCGTCGGACCTCCCTGCGCGGCGACCGGTCACGACGGACAATCGCCGTCGTGAGAGTTTCGCCGACCCCTACGTCGGTCGTACCGACGGTACCGATGCAGCAGCGCGCCGCTGTGCACGGGGCCAGGCGGTCGGACCCGAACGACGAGAGCCTCCACGCCGCGCGGCTGTCGGCGGTCGTCGAACTCATCAAGAAGCTCACCGGTCGCGACGTCAAACTCGTGCCGCCGTCCCCCTACCTCGTGTCAGGGCCCGTTCGCCCCGAACCGGTGACGGTCGAGGTCGCCAAGCTCGAACTCGCCGACGTCGGCGACGGGGCCGACGAACCGATCGAGGTGGACATCACCGAGGTGATCGAACGGGGCACCAGTGCGCGCATGCGCCTGTCCGACGGCGAACACGGAGCGTTGCGTCTCCGCCCCGACCTCGACCTGGCCATGTGAGGGGGCGCGCCCTGACGGGGCGCGCTGACGAAGGCGTGCTCGAGGGGCGCGCCGCACGGACCTCAGAGGTAGTACCCGGTCACGTCGACGATGGCGTGGAACTCGGCGAAGGGGCCGGCGATCAGCCGCAGCCGGCGGGCGTCGTCGAGGCGGCTCTGGCTGCCGTTCGCGATGACCGCACCGGCATCGGCCCAGTTGATCGTCGACGTGTCGGTCGACTCGACGTCACCGGGGACGACCGACAAGAAGCCGGGTGCGTTCGTCAGATCGATCGTCACGTTGAAGGTGATCGCGGTCGCTCCGGCCGGCACCGCATCGGGCGTCGTCACCGCGCCGGTGACCCCGTTGCGTCCGTCGGCGACGCTGATGACCCGCGACGAGAACGGCGTGAACACGCCGGCACCCGGGAACCCCTCGTTGCGCGAGTCGAACACGCGCACCGGGTCGATCGGGGCGTAGCCGCCGGAGACGGCGAGCCCGCTGAGGCGCTGCCAGCGATTCGGAGCGAAGCAGTACCACAGCGTCCCGTCGCCGTCGCGAGCGAGCGTTCCGGCGCCACCCGACGTCGTCGGGCCGACGGCGCTGGCGTCGAGTCCGATGCGGCCCGACGCATTGGCGTACAGATCCCACGACGTCCCCTCGCCGACGACGCCGACACCCTCGGTCGAGATGCCGACCACGCCGCCACCGTCGTTCGAGATCCCGTAGACACCGGTGCCGGGCGACCCGTCGCCCGAGAACTGACCGAACAAGCCGTAGCCGCCGTCACCGGTCGCCCCACCGAACACGCCGCGACCGGATGCTCCGGACGAGTCACCGCGAACGCCGGCCGCGCCGTCGACCGAGTGCACGCCCTGGAGCGACGCGAGCTCGGACGAGGTGCCGTCGTCGACGCGCACGGTCGTACCGCCGGCGATGCTCGTCGTGTCGGTACCGGTGTTCGGCTGGCCGAGCAGGACGGGATCGCCGTCGGCGGCCTCGGCGCGCGACGACGACGCGAGACCGGCGACGGCGGCACCGGCGACCGCGGCGACGCCGCGACCCATCAGCCGACGGCGCGAACTCGCTCGATCGTCGGCCGCTGCGGGTGCGTCGTTCGTCGTCGGGAGTTCCTGTTCAGTGCTCATCCATCGGGAGTTCCCGTGATCCCACGGCCTCAAACCGGAGCCGGCACGGCACCACGAGGTCGGGGAGCACCCCGGCACGCCGACGGATGTGCCACGCTCGACGTGTGACCACCCGCGTCGTCAGCCTGGTGCCGTCGATCACGGAGACACTGCGCGCCTGGGGGCTCGATCCCGTCGCCTGCACCCGGTTCTGCGAACAACCCGACCTGCCAACGGTGGGCGGGACGAAGAACCCGGACATCGACGCGATCGTCGCCCTGCGTCCGGACGTCGTGGCGCTGGACGCGCAGGAGAACCGGCGGGAGGACGCCGACGCGCTGTCCGCGGCGGACATCCCGCTCGTCGTGCTCGACGTCGTCGATCTCGACGGGCTCGACGCCGAGATGGCGAGGCTGGCCGCTGCGGTCGGGCTGCCCGAGCCGGCGACCGTGGCGCCGACGGCACCGCCGGCGCCGAACACCGTGTCGGCCTTCGTGCCGATCTGGCGCCGGCCGTGGATGACGATCGCGGCCAACACCTACGGCTCGTCCGTCCTCGTCCATCTGGGCGTCGAGAACGTCTTCGCCGACGCCCAGCCGACGTACCCGGTGGTCGAGCTGGACGATGTCGCAGCCCGCTCCCCCGACCTCATCGCGGTGCCGAGCGAGCCGTACGACTTCGAGCCCCGACACCTCGACGAGCTCCGGCTGATCGCACCCGTCGTCGAAGTCGACGGTCAGGATCTGTTCTGGTGGGGCGCACGTACGCCCGCTGCGCTCGAGCGGTTGCGCCGTGCCCTCGACCTCGTCTGACCTCGTCTGATCTCGTCTGACGGCCGGCTCGGCTGACCGGAAAACGGCGACGGCCCCGCCGGAGCGGGGCCGAGCCGACGCACTGTGTCATCCGCACCGTGTCATCGGAGTGGAGTCATCGGGGTGGAGCTAAGGAGAATCGAACTCCTGACCTCTTCCATGCCATGGAAGCGCTCTACCAACTGAGCTATAGCCCCGAAAGCCTGTCGAACGATAGCGACGGCCGGCGGCGATTCACAACAGCTCGGGCCGACGTCAGGCGGTCGACCAATCGAGCTTCGGGACGTCGGTGTAGAGACGTTCGATCTCGTAGAACTCGCGGATCTCGGCGAGGAAGACGTGCACCACCACGTCGCCGTAGTCGATCAGCACCCACTGTTGCTCGCGCACGCCCTCGATGCGGGCGGGAGCACGATCGAGTTGGTCCTTCATGTCCTGCTCGAGGTCCTCGACGATCGCATTCACCAGCCGACGGTTCGATGCGCTCGCGATGACGAAGTACTCGGTGACACCGAGGACGTCGCCGACGTGCAACACGAGCACGTCGGTGCCGTGGGCGGCGTCCGCCGAGCGAGCGGCGGCCAACGCGAGCCGTCGTGCGTCCTGATCGATCATTCGTCGGTGCCTGCCACGTCGTCCACGGTACCGTCGCCGCCCGCGTCGGGCTCGTCGTCGGGCTCGTCGGCGGCGGCACGCTCGGCCGCAGCCGACCGCTGCGCGTCGAGCACCCGCAGGAAGTCGCGGCCGAGGGTGACCTCGATCTCGACACCCTCGATCGGCACATCGTCCGCGAGCACCTGCAGCTCCCCGAACGCGTCGGGGTAGAGGTCCCACGCGTCATCGATCGCCGCCGGGTCGGCCACGAGCAGTCGCGTCGCGTCCGGCACCGCCGCGCCCGGCTGGTCGACGACCGCGACCACGTTCGACTGGGCGAAGAAGAACACGTCGAGTGCGGCCGCGATCAGATCGGACCGGTTCAGCCCGAGCGGCGCGGCGTCGTCGTCGATGAACCCCGACACGAGCCGGATCGTCGGTCCCTCGAGCGGCGCGCCGATCCGCGCCGGCGCGACCGAACCGAACACCATCGAGATCTCGGCCCGGCGATGGAACACGACGTCGTCGGCCAACGCCTCGCCCACGGCCGCGGTGTAGTCCGCATCGATCCGGTCCGCGAGCGACGCCACGTCGTCGGGCGCCACGATCTCGAGGGCCCGGAACTCGACCGGCGCCGCGAACAACGCGTCGACGAATTGATCGAGTCCGGCCGGCGGGGTGCGCTCGTCGAACCGAACGCCCTCCGGCAGCGAACCGATCCCGGCCCCGACGCGGTCGGCGACGGCGGCCCAGACCGCGTTGCGCGCACCGTCGAACTTCGACGGTGCACCCGACTCGTTGCCGGCGGTGACGACGACCGTCGCCTCCCTGATCGACAGGACGTGCTCGCCTGCGTCGAAGGTGCGACCGGTGCGGGCGTCGGTGAATGCGTACGGCAGCCGGGTCGGCAGCTCGCCGAGCGGCGCGACGAGCTGCGAGAGCCGCGGCGCGTCGACCACCTCGGCCACGTCGAACGCCAATCCGGTCATCAGCTCGAGCGACGAGCGCCACGCGGCGGCACCATCGGCCGCGTAGATCGCACGCAGCGGCCGGACCTGATCGACCAGACCCGACCCGACATCGGCACTCGGGGAGACGGCCACCATCGTGCCGCCCCGATGGTCGGGCTCGAGAATGGCGATCACCGTCGACGTGAGCTGCCCGTCCTCGTCGACGACACCGATCAGCGCCGTCGACGTCCAGGGCAGGCGCTGGATCGCCGCAGCGGTGCCGTCGGGGCTCGCGTCACGCCCCTCCTGGGAATCGATCATGGCCACGGTCGCGACGAATCCGAGCGTGGCGGTGGCGACGAGCGCGAGCACCCCTGCGACGAGGCCGATCACCATGCTCCGGCGACGCCGGGCACGACTGGCCGTCACGACCCACGACCCGTCACGACCCGAGCCCCGTGACGTGCTCGGGGGCATGGTCGTCGGTGCCGTACAGGCCGCGCTCGGCGATGACCCGCAGGACGTCCTCGGTGAGGAGGTAGTCGAGCGGTCGGCCGTCGCTCCAGCGTGCCCGCAGATCGGTGCTCGACACCTCGAGGCGCGGCACCTCGACGCGGATCCACTCGATGTCCTCGTCGAGCTCGACCGGATCGCCCGGCCGATCGACCACCACGAGCCGTGACCGTGCGATCACCTCGTCGGCTCGCTCCCAGGTCCGGATCCCGGCCGCTGCGTCGTCACCGACCACGGTGAACAACTCGGCGCCCGGATGGTCGTCGGCGAGGGTCGCCAACGTGTCGGCCGTGAACGAGTGCCCGCCGGCGCGGATCTCGTGGTCGCCCGCCTTGAGGTGGGGGACGTCCTCGACGGCCGCCGCGACCATCGCGAGCCGATCCGCGGCCGGCGTGATCGACCTCGTTCCGAGCTTCTGCCACGGCACGTTGGCGACCATCAGGATCAACGAATCGAGCGCCAAGGCGTGCCGGACGTTGACCGCCGTGACGAGATGACCCACGTGCGGCGGGTCGAAGGTACCGCCGAAGACCCCGATACGCAGGGGTTTTGCGTCGATGGGCGGCACAACCGCTCAGTGTAGGCGGCTCGCCGCCGATCCCCCACGGCGCGCGACGGAAGGGGGCTTGACACGTCTGGTACCGTAGATATCCGGTCAAACGTTGAAATCCCAGTTCATCGCATGATTTCCTGGAATTTCGGGAACAAGTCCGTACATGGATCCGGTTGCACTCACTGTACCGCCAGATCCCACCGTCCCATCCACCCCCCCCAACCCCCTCCGGAGCCCTCCTCGGTTCGTCCACGACGTTTCGGGGTGCCGGTTGCCGGTCACTCTCCACCACGAACGGCTGATTACGAAACACTATGAATGACTCCATTGGTCTGTACCTGAACGACATCGGCAAGGTCCCGCTGCTCACCGCCGAGGACGAGCGCGAGCTCTCGCGCATCATCGAAGCCGGCCGCGAGGCCCAGGAAGAGATCGACAACGGCGCCCGCAAGTCGGCCGACCTCAAGGCCAAGGTGGCCGCCGCCGCCGACGCGAAGGATCGCTTCATCCGCGCCAACCTCCGTCTGGTCGTCTCGATCGCCCGCCGCTACCCGCTGCCCCAGGGCATGGATCTCCTCGATCTCATCCAGGAGGGCAACCTCGGTCTCGAGCATGCCGTCGACAAGTTCGACTGGCGTCGCGGCTTCAAGTTCTCGACCTACGCCACCTTCTGGATCCGCCAGGCCATCGGCCGTGCGCTCGACCAGAAGGCGAGCCTCATCCGCATCCCGGGCGACCGCTCGGCCAGCCTCCGTGCGGCCCTGCGTCAGGCCTCGGGTGACGGCGAGACGCTCGATCAGCAGAACGCCGAACTGCACCGCCTCACCACCCCCGTCTCGCTCGACAAGACGGTCGGTGACGACGGCGACGCCACCCTCGGCGACCTGATGGCGAACGGCGACGGCACGCCCGAAGAGCACGTCATGACGCTGGTCGACTCCGACCTGCTCGACGAACTCCTCGGCACGCTCGACGCCCGTGCCCGCTACGCGGTCGAAGCCCGCTTCGGCCTCCTCGACGGCGAGCGCAAGAGCTTCCGTGAGGTCGGCGAGAGCCTCGGCGTCACCGCCGAAGCCGCACGCCGGCTCGTCTCCCGGGCCGTCGCCGGCCTGCGTGACGACGCCGAGCGCATCCTCGCCGTCTGACCGATCTGCACACCCCACTTGGCACCGCCCGGCCACTCGGCCGGGCGGTGTCGCGTCCGGGCGCGAGCGACGACGACGATGCGACGTTCGCCGCCGTGGACGACCAGCTCGCGGTGCTGCACGAGTACCTGCAGTACCAGCGCGAGGCCGCACTGGCGATGGTGGACGGCCTCGCCGATGCATCCATGCGCGGCATCCATGCGCGCCACCGTCCTCGACTTCGGGTGGTCGCCGCACGGGATGATCGAGCACTTGGGGTACGCCGAGCGGCACTGGTTCCAGGAGATCCTCGCCAGTCACGCGCCGCCTCTGGCGTGGGACGACGAGCCCGCCTCGACGTCGTCGCGATCCCCGGCCGAGGCGATCCGCCTCTACCGCGAACAGTGCCGGATCTCCGATGCCGCGATCGAGGCATCCTCGGCCGAGGACCGTCCGGTCGGACGTCACCTCGACGAGCCGCTCGCCACGCAGACCAGCGACCTCGGCCGCATCGTGC
>JAUHYJ010000127.1 GCA_030425785.1 Acidimicrobiia bacterium
CCACGCCGGAGAGCTCCTCGAAGACGAAGTACTCCCCCGGGTCGGTGAACGTCAGCGTCGTGGTGCATCCCGGTGCCGCACGGGCGAAGTCGTCGGCGACCCGGTTCGCCTCACGGGTCGACAGGAACCACAGGACGCCACCACCGACGAGACCGGCGCACAGGACGAGCAGGCCGAACGCCGCGACCACGCCGCGCCCTTGTGATCTACGTGACATCGTGGCCTGCTCCCTCGCCCAGCCGCCGGGCGATCTCGGCGATCCGGTCATCAGGTTGTACCACGGCGACGCGCACGTAGTCACGACCGGCTGCGCCGTAGAACTCGCCCGGGCTCACGAGCGCACCGGCATCACGAGCGAGCCGCTCGGTGAACTCCCACGCATCGCCGACGCGGAACCACAGGTAGAACCCGCCGGCCGGCAGCTCGATGTCGATGCCCGCCCACCGCGACAGCACATCGGCCGTCAGCTCGAGTCGGCGGCGGTACCGCTCGCGCTGGGTCCGGACGTGATCGTCGTCGTCGAGCGCCACGACACCCGCCGCCTGGGCGGGGCCCGGCACCATCATGCCGACGTGCTTGCGCACTTCGCGGAGGTACTCGACGAGCTCGGCGTCACCGGCGTAGAACCCGACCCGCGTCCCGGCCAGGTTCGAACGCTTCGAGAGCGAATGCACCGCGACGACCCCGTCGAAGCCGTGCTCGAGGATCGTGCGGCCGGCGCCGTCCCACGTGAACTCGACGTAGCACTCGTCGGAGAAGACGGGGACGTCGTACTCGCGTCCCCACGCGGCGGCCGCTTCGAGGTCGTCGAGGATGCCGCTCGGATTGCCGGGGCTGTTCACCCACAACAGCAGGGCGCGGCGGGCGTCGTCGGGATCGATCGCGTCGAGTTGGACGCCGCCGGTCGGGGTCATCGGCACCGGCACCGCCCGGCAGCCGGCGAGCGTCGCGCCCATCTCGTAGGTCGGGTACGAGATCTCGGGGTACAGCACCGTGTCCCGGTCGGGGGTGCGGAGCTTCATCCACTGCGGCAGCGTTCCGACGAACTCCTTCGTCCCGATGGCGGCTGCGATCTGGCCGATCGGTACGTCGAGGTCGAACCGTCGGCCCATCCAGCGGTGGACGGCCGATCGGAGATCGGCGGTGCCGATGCTCGGCGGGTAGCCGCGCTCGGCGCCCGACGACCCCAGCGCCTCGATCACGGCTGCCGGCGGAGGGTCGAACGGCGTCCCGATCGACAGGTCGATCAGCCCGCCCTCGAACGCGTCGCCGTACGGCTTGAAGCGATCGATGCGTTCATAGGGATACGGAGGCGGGACGAACGGTTCGGTCATGCGGCACCGATGCTAGGGAATCCGGTGCCGTTCGACCGCGGTCCCGGGTCGACCGTCGTGGAGCGGGTCCGCACGCCGTGACCGTCAGCGCTCGTCGTCGGTGACCCGCTGCGGCTCGTCGACGGCGAACTCGGCCAGGCGACCGGCCGACGCATCGGACAGCCGGGCTCGCACGACGAGCCCGTGCTCACCGGTGCGCGTCGAGACGACCTCGCCCTCGCGGTGGACCGAGGCGATCACGTCGCCGCGATCGAACGGGATCAGGAGCTCGACGACCTCGGTGAGCGCTCGCAACCGGTCGGCCAGCGTGCGCAGGAAGACGTCGGTCCCCTCCCCCGTCACCGCGCTGACGGCAACCGAGCCGGGGTGGTCGTCGACGAGCTCCTTCGCCTCGCCGGGCGCCAGGTCCGCCTTGTTGAACACGATCAGTTCGGGGACCGAGTCGGCGTCGATCTCGGCGAGCACCTCGCGCACCGCCGCGATCTGGCCCTCGGGGTCGGGCGAGCTGGCGTCGACCACGTGGACGAGGTAGTCGGCGAGCCCGGCGACCTCGAGCGTGCCCTTGAACGCCTCGACCAGGCCGTGGGGCAGGTTGCGCACGAACCCGACGGTGTCGGTCAGCAGCACCGGCTCACCACCCGGCAGGGCCAGCCGGCGGGTGGTCGGGTCGAGCGTCGCGAACAGGCGGTCCTCCGAGAGCACGCCGGCGTCGGTGAGCTGATTGAGCAGGGTCGACTTGCCGGCGTTGGTGTAGCCGACGATCGCCACGCTCGCGAGCCCACTGCGGCGTCGCGACTTGCGCTGCAGGTCGCGGGTGGCGGCCAACGACTTCAGGTCGGACTCGAGCTTGGTGATGCGGCGCATGATGCGGCGCCGGTCGACCTCGATCTTCGTCTCGCCGCCACCGAACCGGGCGCCGACGCCACCGCGCTGCTGGGCGAGCTTGGCTCCCTTGCCGCGCCGCAGGCGGGGTAGCCGGTAGCGCAGCAGGGCGAGCTCGACCTGGGCTTTGCCTTCGAGGGTGTGTGCGTTCTGGCCGAAGATGTCGAGGATCACCGCGGTGCGATCGATCGCCGTCCGGCCGAGCACCTTCTCGAGGTTGAACTGCTGGGCCGGGGCGAGCTCGTTGTCGAACACGACGGTGTCCGCATCGACGGCGAGGCAGATCCCCTTCAGCTCGTCGACCTTGCCCTTGCCGATGTACCAGGTGTGATCGGGAGCGTCGCGCCGCTGGACGAGGCGGGCGACGACGTCGGCACCGGCGGTGTCGACGAGCAGCTCGAGCTCGTCGAGGCTCGCGTCGACCTGCTCGTCGGTCTGGCCCGGCAGGGCGACGCCGACGAGGACGATCTGCTCCCGCACGGTGCGGTCGATGAGGGTGGCGCCGAGCGCCTCGTTGTACGGCGTGTTCACAGTTCGATCTCGATGATGCCGACGAACGTCGCCGGCCCGGTCAGGGTCGCCCGGCCGGGTGCCGGGGCGTCGAGCTCCACCGTGGCACTGCCGCCGTCCATGTGCACGGTGAGTTTCCCGTCCTTCGGCGTCGCCAGGCCCCACGACGCCGCCGCGTAGGCCGACGCGCAGGCCCCCGTGCCGCAGGCCTCGGTCACGCCGGCGCCGCGTTCGTGGACGCGCATCCGGACCTCGTGCTGCCGCGAACCGGGTTCGACGACCTCGAGGTTGATGTGGGGCACCTTGGCGCCCAGCTCGACGAGGTCGACGACGTCGACGTCGTCGACGCCCACCACGCTGTGCGGGTTGCCGAGGCTGAGGTGTGCGACCGGACGGTCGGGGTGGCAGCCGAGCGCGGCCCAGTTGTCGGGCTCGTCGATGGTGCCGACCGCACCCATGTCGACCGAGGCCTCGATCGTGCCGGGCTCGCCGGTGGCGGCCAGCCGCACGAGACGGTCACCCGCATCGGTGGCGATGAGCTGGTCGTCGAGGTGACCGTCGCGGCGTGCGACCGCCTGCGCGAAGCAGCGGATGCCGTTGCCGCTCATCTCGGCCCGGCTGCCGTCGGCGTTGTAGAGCACCATTCGGGCTGCGTATCCGGTGGCGTCGGTGGCGACGAGCAGGCCGTCGGCGCCGACGCCGCGGCGACGATCGCACCAACGCCGTGCCAGGTCGGGCAGCTCGTCGTCGACGACGGGCGGGTCGAACACGACCAGAAAGTCGTTGCCGAGCCCGTGGTGCTTGGTGATGGTGATGGTGCTCATGACCTGCCCACAGCGTACGGCAGTTCCCCGCACCACGGCGCTCCCGCCCGATCCGATGGGCACCGTGGACCGTCGCTACGTTCGGCACATGCTGACCGGAGCGCAGTACAAGGCCACCCTCGACGACGGGCGGCTCACCTACTTCGAGGGCGAGCAGGTCACCGATCTCCCCGGTCACCCGCTCCTCGGGGGTCCGGTGCAGGAGGTCGCCGACGGCTACGACTGGCTCCTGACCCAGTCGTCCGACGGCGTCAGCCCGATCTCGGGCGTGCCCACTTCGGCCGACGAGCTGCGTGACAAGGTCGAGCTCGTGCACCACGCCGGGATGATGGCGCACGTCACCTACACCTCGATCATGACGCTCGCCACGGTCGCCGGCCGGATCACCGAGACCGCACCCCAGTACATCGATCGGATCCATGGATTCATCTCCGACGCCCAGGTCCGCGACGTGCGCATCACCCAGTGCATCACCGACGCCAAGGGCGACCGGTCGCGGCCGCCGAGCCGCCAGGACGACCCCGACGCATACGTCCGGGTCGTCGACCGAACCCCGGAGGGCGTCGTGATCCGCGGCGCCAAGCTGCACATCACGGCGGCGTCGCTCGGCCACGAGCTGCTCACGATCCCGACCAAGTCGATGAAGGCCGGCGAGGAGGAGTACTCGATCGCCGCGATGGTGCCCGTGAACGCACCCGGCGTGAAGATCGTCAACACCACCTACGCGCCGCGCCACGCCGACACCCGCGACTTCCCGGTCTCGGGGCGGTCGTCGATCCCCGAGGGGTTCGTGATCTTCGACGACGTGTTCGTGCCGAACGAGCGGATCTTCCTCGACGGCGAGACGTCGATCGCGGCGGTGTTCGCCCATGCACTCGGGCTGTGGGAACGCCTCGGTGGGCTGACGGCGATGGCCGACGGTGCCGACACGCTGGTCGGGCTGGCCCAGCTGGTGGCCGAGGCGAACGGCCTCGCCGGCGTCGCCCACATCAAGGAGAAGATCTCCGAGATGATCATTCACGCCAGCGTCGTGCGCGCCTGCTACGAGGCGGCGATCGCGCACTCCCAGGCGGGCGAGTTCGGCGCCGTGTTCCCCGACGAGTTGTACACCAACGCCGGCAAGTACACCGGCGCCGCCAACTACCACCTGATGGTGCGGCACCTGCACGACATCGCCGGCGGCGCCGTGGTCACGGCGCCGTCGATGTCCGACCTCGAGCACGACGACGTCGGGCCACTCCTGCGCAAGTACATGTCGACACGTTCCGACGTCGACGGCGAGTACCGCACCCGGCTGTTCCATGCGATCCGCGACCTCACCGCCGACGCCTACGGCGGGTGGACCCAGGTCACCAACGTCCAGGCCGGCGGCGGGCTGTACGCCCAGCGGATCGTGACCCGGAGGCACTACGACCTCGATCGGGCCAAGCAGCTGGCCCTCGCCGCGGCCGGACTCGACGCAGGTCAGGTCGACGGATGAACCACACGCCGACCCTGCCCGTCGACGAGCACGACTTCGTCGCCGCCGCCCACGACTTCCTGTCGCAGCACGTCCCCCGGCGTCCGGCCACGACGACGCGCGCCTGGGGTGAGGGGTCGGACGCCATCGACGCGATGGGCATGCACGACGACGAGCAGCTCGCCGCCACCATCGAGTGGCGGCGGACGCTCTTCGACGGCGGGTTCGGATGGATCGACGGCCCGCTCGAGTACGGCGGTGCGGGGCTCAGCCAGCGTCACGCAGACCTGTTCGTCGGCGTCATGGCCGAGTACGACGCGCCCGACCAGACCCTGTTCCAGGTCAGCCGCGGCATGGTCAGCCCGGCGATCCTCGAGCACGGCAGCCCCGACCTGCAGCGCCGGTTCCTGCCCGGGATCCATCGTGGCGACATCGTGTGCAGCCAGCTCCTGTCGGAACCGGAAGCGGGATCCGACCTGGCCGGCCTGCGGACGCGCGCCGAACGCGACGGCGACGAGTGGGTCGTCAACGGCCAGAAGGTCTGGAACAGCTACGCCCACGTCGCCCAGGCCGGCCAGCTGCTCGCCCGGACCGACCCCGACGCCCCCAAGCACCAGGGGCTCACGATGTTCATGCTGCCGATGGACACGCCCGTCATCGAGGTGCGCCCACTCCGCCAGATGAACGGGCAGTCCGAGTTCAACGAGGTCTACTTCGACGACGTGAGGGTGCCCGACGCCAACCGGGTCGGTGACGTCGGTGGTGGGTGGCGGGCGATCCTCACGACGCTCATGAACGAGCGACACGTGGTGGCCAACCGGGGCGGCAGCTCGATGGTGTCACCCGCGGAGCGACTGTTCGAGCTGGCAGCGCACCTCGGCGTCGGTGGCGACCCGCTCGTGCGCGATCGGCTGGCCGACGTGCATCTCCACGAGGAGGTCCTGCGGTTCCTCCGGCTGCGACTGGAGGAGACCGCGGCCGCCGGGCTGCCGCCGGGGCCGGAGGGGTCGATCGCCAAGCTCGTCTACACGACGCAGTTGCGTCGCATCGCTACGTCGGCGACCGAGCTGCTCGGCCCGGCCGCGATCGCCGACAGCGGCGATTGGGGCACCTTCGCCTGGTCGACGTTCCTGTGCGGCACGCCCGGCCTCCGCATCGCCGGCGGTACCGACGAGATCCAGCGGAACACGATCGCCGAGCGCCAGCTCGGCCTTCCCAAGGAGCCCAGGCCGGGATGACCGTCAGCCGAAGGCAGCGGCCACCGCCGGGGCGGCCTCGGCGACGGGGTCGGCCTCGACGTCGATCCACGCCACGCGCGGATCGCGACGGAACCACCGTTCCTGACGGACGGCGAACTGACGCGTGCGGACGATCACCTGGTCGACGGCCTCGTCGAGCGCCAGCTCGCCCCGGAGATGGGCGACGAGCTCCTTGTAGCCGAGCGCCTGCCCGGCCGAACGGGAGAACCCCGCACCGTCGAGGATCGCTGCGACCTCGGCCACCAGCCCGTCGGCGACCATCTGACGCACGCGCGCCTCGATCCGCTCGGCGAGGACGGCCCGGTCCCAGCGCAGCCCGATCTGAGCGATCGCTGTCGGCGGGTACGCGTCGAGGCCCGGACCGAACGAGCTGAACCGACGTCCGCTCCCCTCGATCACCTCGAGTGCTCGCACGACGCGCCGGACGTTGGTCGGCTCCATTTTCGCGGCGGCATCTGGGTCGAGCTCGACCAGCCGCCGGTGGAGCGCCTCGACGCCGACCTCGTCGGCCTCGGTCAGCAGCCGGGCGCGAGCCTCGGGCCACTCCCCCGGCAGGTCGAGGTCGTCGATCACGGCTCGGTGGTACAACCCGGTGCCGCCCACGAGCAGGGCACGGTGCTCGCGCCCGGCGATCTCGGTGAGCGAAGCGCGGTAGGCGCGCTGGAACTCGGCGACCGTGAACTCGTCGTTGGGCGACACGAGATCGAGCAGGTGGTGGCGGACACGGGCGCGTTCGACCGCGGTCGGGGTCGCCGTGCCGATGTCCATGCCGCGGTAGACCTGCATCGAGTCGATCGAGACGAGCTCGATGTCACCGAGCCGCTCGGCGACCGCCATCGCGACCGCCGACTTCCCCGATGCGGTCGGCCCGACGACTGCGACGCGATGGGGTCGCTCGGTCACGCAAGCCGCTCCGTCACGGCGAGGAGCGCCGAAGCCACCACCTCGGGCTCGACGAACGGCGAGAGGTGCGTGGCCCCTGCGACGTCGACGACGGGCCACCCGGCGTCGTCGGCGGCGCGCGCCGCCGACCGGTACGGCTCGCTGAGCACGACGTAGCCGCACGCGCCGTCGAAGCCGGGAGCCGAGACCGGCGTCGACATCACCGCCCGGGCCACGCGCGGGCAGCTCGCGGCGAGCACGGCCCGCCGATCGGTGTCGGGCACGAGCGTGGCGAGCGTCTCCTCCGGCCACCACTCGGTCCACGGCGGCATCCGTCCGGCGTCGTCGAGCGGCAGCTGGTCGAGCAACCCGCGGAGCTGCTCGTCGTCGTCGGGCGCCGCACCATCGATCGGCAGTCGGGCGTCGAGGTACACGATCGCCGACGAACGGGCCGCGTCGGCGAGCAGCTCCGCCCGGGGGCCGGCCGCGCTGTACGCCACGAGCGTCGCATCGGGCGCGAGCCCCGCGAAGATCGATCCGTGCGCGTCGAGTTCGGCGGGAGCGTCGGGGAGCTGGACGGCGTGGCCGAGGCGGCGCAGCGCATCGGCCAGTGGCTCGAGTGCCCCCGCACCGACCAGAGGGCTCGATGCCAGCGCGAACCGGGTCACAGCGATGCGACGGGGATACGGGTCTTGTGCGTCGGCTCCGCGACGAGATCGACGAACCGGCCCTCGAGGAAGTGCGGCGCGCCGCGCGTGACCTCGACGGTCGCATAGCTTCCGGTCCGCAGTGGCTGCGGCGCCGCGAAGTGCACGAGCTTGTTCTGGCGGGTGCGGCCCGTCACCACGTCGGGGTTGCGCTTCGACGGCCCCTCGACGAGGACCTCCTCGACGAGCCCCTCGCGAGCCTGGTTCCGGGCGAGCGCCGACCGTTCGATCACCACGCGCAACCGCTGGAATCGTTCACCGGCGACCGCCGGGTCGACGAAGTCGGCCTCCATGTCGGCCGCCTCCGTGCCCGGGCGCGGCGAGAAGATGAAGGTGTAGGCGTCGTCGAACTCGGCGGCCGCAGCGACCTCGAGCGTGCGCTCGAAGTCGTCGTCGGTCTCGCCGGGGAACCCGACGATGATGTCGGTCGACACGGCGAGCCCGGGGATCGCGGCGCGCGCCTGGGCGAGCCGTTCGAGGTACCGCTCGCCGGTGTATCCCCGGTGCATCAGCGCGAGCACGCGGTCGCTGCCCGACTGCAACGGATAGTGCAGGTGCTCGCACACCGCCGGCGTCTCGGCCATCGCGGCGAACGTGTCGGGTCGCATGTCCTTCGGGTGCGGGCTGGTGTAGCGCACGCGCCGGATGCCGTCGACCGCACCGACGTCACGGAGGAGGTCGGCGAACAGAGGCCGCAGCCGGGCGGACGGATCGCCCGCCTGGCGGGCCGCCAGCTGGAGGTCGCGCCCGTACGAGTTCACGTTCTGGCCGAGGAGGGTGACCTCGGTGACACCCTCGGCGGCGAGCCGCTCGACCTCGGCGACGATGTCTGCGTACGGCCGGCTGATCTCGG
>JAUHYJ010000798.1 GCA_030425785.1 Acidimicrobiia bacterium
TCGACGAGCCCAGCAATGACCTCGACATCGACACGCTTCGCAACCTCGAGGACGCCATCTCGGACTTCCCCGGCTGCGCCGTGGTCATCAGCCACGACCGCTGGTTCCTCGATCGCATCGCCACCCACGTGCTCGCGTTCGAGGGTGACTCGGTCGTGCGCTGGTTCGAGGGCAACTTCACCGAGTACGAGGAGTACAAGAAGAAGGTGCTCGGCGAAGACACCGACCAGCCGCACCGGCTGAAGTACAAGAAGCTCGCGTGAGCGCAGCGACGGCCGGCGACGACCTGGTCGAGCGAATCCGGCGGATCTGCATGGCGTTGCCCGGCGCCACCGAGAAGATGAGCCACGGTGCGGTGTCGTTCTTCGCCGGCAAGCAGTTCGCCGCCGTCCGGGCCGGGGGTCACCACGGCGACCCCCGCCCGCAGCTGTGGTGCCCGGCGCCGCCGGGGGTGCAGGCCGAGTTGGTCGAGGACGACCCAGCCCGCTTCTTCGTGCCGCCCTACGTCGGTGGGCGTGGCTGGATCGGCCTCGTCCTCGACGATGTCGACGACGACGAACTCACGCAGATCCTGACCGAGGCACACGCGACGGTCACGTAGCGTCGGCCGGGATCAGTCGTCGGCTGACACCAGCACCGGACACGGCGCGTTGTGCAGCACAAACTGGCTCACCGACCCGAGCATCGCTTCACCGGCGTAGCTCGATCCGTGTGATCCGACGACGAGCACATCGGCGCCGTGCTCCGTCGCTGCCTCGCAGATCGCCGCGCCGATGCGACGCTTGCCGGGCCGCGCCTCGTCGATGATCTCAGCCGCCGTCACGCCGGCGGTCGTCGCCGCCTGGCGCTGCGCGGTCCGGTAGTAGCCATAGGCCTGATCGGACTGGGCGGCCACGCCGTCGGGGGTCGGGACGAGCGGCATGCCGCTGCTCCCCGTACCGCCCTGCGTCGACGTGCCCGTCGCCGCCGAACCGAAGATCGAGGCGAGCATCGACGACGGGACGACGGAGACCAGCGCGTAGTCGGCATCCCGCCCGAACAACCCGACGGCATCGTTCAATGCACGCACGGCGTGCTCCGACCCGTCGATCGCGACCATGACCTTGACCATGCGAGGCCCCCTTCTCCTGCCGGTACCACGGTAGCGCACCGCGGTGACGACCGGTTCAGGGAGACCGGTTCAGATGGCGGCGAGCTCGTCGATGCACTGGGCCAGTCGCGACCACAGCGCGTCGGCGATCTGGTCGAGACCGACGCGCTGGTCGATGGCGGCCTCGATCTCGCCGGACGCCGCGAGCTGCTCGACGAGCGCCGTCAGGCGCGGCACCTGGTCGGCCCAGCCGGGCGGGAGGTTGCCCCCGACCTGCATCCGGTACGTGGGCAGCGCGACGGCGAACACCGACCACTCCGTCACCTCGAGCTCGTCGATCGACGGCCAGTTGCGGGCCAGGAACTTGTTGTGGTCGACGATGCGCTCGATGTCGCGCCAGATCGGGTCGGGAGCGAGCACGTGCACCTGCTTGATCGCACTCAGCCGGATCGCACCGAGGCACTGGATGCACGGTTGCAGCGTCGTGTGCAGCTCGATGCCGGCGCCCTCGTACCGCCGGTAGGGCATCTTGGCGACGACGTTCATCTCGGCGTGAGCGAGCGACGTGTTCGCGATGACGTCGTCACCTGGCTCGACCTCGTGGATCCGGTTCCGTCCGGTGGCGACGACCTCACCCCGCGGATCGACCGCGACGGCGCCGATCCCGAAGCTGCCGTGGCAGAGCGACGTCCACGCGAGCTCGAGCGCCCCGCGC
>JAUHYJ010000128.1 GCA_030425785.1 Acidimicrobiia bacterium
TTCCGCACCGCTGTCGACCTCACCATCGGGGCGATGCGTTCCGCTGACGGAGCGAAGCGGGACTCGGTGCGGTCCCTGTGGGAACTCGAAGAAGCAGCGAAGGCCGTCAACGAGGAGCAGTGGCACGGCTTCAACCGGGCGACCGAAGCGGCGTTCACCTACCAGGACGCCGCCGACAGCCTCCTCGACTCCTACGGCGAGGAGATCAAGCTGGCCCGCGAGCGTGGCGCCGGGCAAGCCGAGATGAACGCCATCTACGACGACACCGTCGGCCGCCTCCAGTCGCTCGGCGACCAAGGCGTCATCTCCGCCGACGAGGTCGACCTGCTGCGCGGCCAGCTCGACGCCATCCCTCGCCACACCGACACCTACGTCGCCACCCACACCCAGGACGCCCACAACCGGATCAGCGCCATCCTCGGCCACCTCGGCCAGCTCGCCGGGCGCACCTTCGGGTTCACCATCCAAGCGTTCGGCAGCAGTGTCGCCGGAGCGTTCGGGTTCGCCGACGGCGGCATCATCGGCCCGAACGTCCGCCACTTCGCCGACGGCGGCCACCACCCCCAGATCGCCCGGCCCGGGTCGATGACCCGCGTGTGGAACGAACCCGAAGCGGGCGGCGAGTCGTACATCCCGTGGGCGCAGTCGAAGCGGACCGGTGCCCTCGAGGTGCTGTCGCAGACCGCCAACGCCTTCGGCTACGCCCTCCTTCCCGCAGACCAGGGAGCACGCGGCAACGTGGCCGCCGCCCTCCTCTCCGACCTCACCCGCGCCGCGTCCGACCCCCGGATCACCGCCGCTCTCGTCGAAGGGGCCGCGGACGACAGCATCACCAACACGCTGGCGATGTCCGCCTCCGATCCCCGCATCGGCGACGCGCTCGTGTCGATGGCCACGGCTGCGATCGCATCGGCGACACCGGGAACCAGCGGCGGTGACGGTCTCCCGGGGATCGGGTCCTACACCCACACGATCGACGACGCTGGCAACAAGCTCGCACCGATCGTGCCCATGAGCTTCGAGGAGGCGCAGGCGAACGGCTGGGAGGTCTACCCGAACGGGACAATCGCGTCCCCCGAGGGCACGGTCGCCGTCATCCCCGGGTCCCGCGCCCACCAGATCCTCAGCACCTACGGCAGCGCGTCGAATCCCCGCGGCGGCGAGGGCTATTGGGGCACCGCCTACTACAACGAGATGAGGAACAACGCCCCGACCGCGAGGGCACCCCACGCAACCTCGTGGACGCCGGGCGCCGTCGAGATGCCGTTCGACGGGCCACTCGGCGCCGGTCGACCCACCCGAGGCGCCCCGATCGGGTCGACCGGCGCCACCGTTGTCGTCCAGGCCCCCGTCAACGTCACGGCGACGGCACCGAACTACGTCGGCGACCGCAGCGAACTCGAAGGCTGGCTCGCCGATACCCTCCGCCGCGACGGCGCGGTGCAGGACCACATCAGCAACGCGGTCCACCGGGCACAGGCCGCCCGCGACGGTGCCCGATGATCCACGAAGTCCTCGAAGGCGTCGGCGGCTGGGACCTCCGACTCCGACCCGACACCCCGATGTCGGTCACCGACGAACTCGACCTCGAAGAATGGGCCTACAGCCAGGTCATCATTACCCCCGTCCGTGTCGACCCCGCCGTCATCGGCACCGACCAGCTGACCGAGGTCAGCCTCTACTCCGGCCTGCTCCTCCGATCCGAAGCCCGCACCGAACGACTCGCAGGACCGGGGCTGTGGGCAGCGTTCGGCCGATCCGACGGCGCCGGCCCACAAGTCGGCGCCGGGCTCACCGGCACCGAGACGCTCCGCACCTGGATCGGGAACATCGACCTCGACCCGTTCATCACCCGCGACTCGACACTCGACAACGTCGCATCGATCACCTGGACCTCCGACCGGGTGATGTCCTACCGCGAAGCGATCGAGTCGATCTTCGACGTGAGCGGCCTGCCCGCGATCGGCGGTCACCTGTTCATCGACCCTCGCCGCATGACGATCTGCTGCGACCTCGACCTCGCACCGTCGTGGCGGCAGCAGCGACTCATCGCCGCCGGAGTCTCATGGTCGCGGCCGCTGCTCTCCCCCGACCTCCAGGGCCGCGAGGTCGGCATCGGCACCCCTCTACTCCGGTGCCGGTTCCGGCCCGCCCACGACCTCGAGTCGTGGGTGAGCGACGTGATCATCACCGACGCCGGAGGCACCGCCACCACCAACGGCAGCAAGACCTACAGCTTCCCCGACGGTGTCGACGTCGATATGACCCGCTACATCAACGACACGTCGATCACGTCTGGTACAGGGTCGTCGGTCGCCACCGCCGAACTCGAAGCCGACAACCTCGTCGCCACCGAACTCGTCGCATACACCGACGACCCCGACGTGCTCGACATCATCGCCCCCGGCACACTCGTCGAAGCGTGGGACCCGGTGTCGGGCATCTACGACACGACGGCGACCGGCAGCATCACCATCCGGGGCCGCAAGACCTTCGGGCGCCGCCTCGCCGCGCAGTCCGTCCGGGCACCGATCCGCGAAGGCATGGGCGTCTACGTCCGCCGGTACATCGGCCAAGAAGCGAACGACGTCATCGACCTGTCGCCGTGGTTCATCCCCGAGACCGGCGACGCCACCATCGAACTCGGCGAGCCCGCCCTCAAGCCGCTCCGCAACGTGACCCGCCGCGCCGGCGCCCGACGACAGTGAGGACCACGTGACCACCCTCGCCTCCACCATCCGCATCGGCCGCGTCCCCCGCGGCCGGTTCCACAACGCGGAGCGGATCCGCTGGGACGGAGACCGCATCTCAGGGCTCTCCGGCCGCACCACCGAAGCCGACACCGCAGACTTGCCGATCGTCCGAGAGCAGATCCTCGGGCTCGCCAACACCGTCGACCAGCCCGTCGTGCCGCTCGACTGCACCGCCGAACCCAGCCTCGACGGCTACTACGCCGTCGGCCGCGTCCGAGCCGACTTCGACCCCGGCGCCTCCGCCCTCGGCCACTTCGGCTACGACATCGAACTCACCCGCCTCCCAGACCGCGACATCCCCCGCCTCGAGTTCATGTCGGTCGGCGGGCTCCGATCGAACAGCCACTCCATCGCCGCCGGAGCGGTCGTGCCGTGGCTCGGGATCCCCGCCGCCACCCCCGACTACTGGAACGGCGAAGCGACCGCCCTGCCGTTCACGTTCGACACCACACGCGCGTGCGCGACCGCCCCCGACGGCGTCGGCCTCGCCACCTACGCGACCACCGGCATCGCCCGCCGCCTCGCCCGCTTCTCCCTCCCGCCCACCAACTACCACGACGGCGCCGCCGAACTCTCACTCGACGGGAACCCCGTCGTCGGTCGCCGCATCCACAACAGCGACGCTGCCACCAACAACTGGCAGGTCAGCAACGGCATCGTCACCGTCACCCCCGGGGCCACCGCCGGAACCGTCAACATCGCCAACCTCAACGCCGCCGGAACCACCACCACCGACCGCGACTTCGACCTCATCTACTACGACAGCGGCACCCCCCTCACCATCGACGCGTTCACCACCCTCACCGTCATCCGCAACACCCCCGAGGTCGTCGTAGCCCGCGTCGGCTGCCGGTCCGGCACCCGCCTCGAGCTGGCCGTGCTCGACATCACCATGCGGCGCGGGGCGCGGCTCGCCGAGTGCACGTTCCGCACCGAGACGTCGACCGCCAAGAAGATCCAGTGCACGACCGCTTCCGCCGGGACGGCCGGCACCTCCCTCATCTACGCGTCGTCGGGCGCCGAACGGTGGATGATGCTGACCCCGCAGTCGTGGACTGACGACACCACCCAGGGCGGCATGACGATCACGTCGTCGCGTGCCGACTTCGGGATCGGCCACCACACGCACGGCGACTCCACACCGGAGGGCCGCAACGACCTGCGCGACCAGTATTTCGGTGTGGTCGAACCGTGGCAGGTGATCGTCGGCCGGTGAGGCTGCATCCATAACCGCAACACTTTTAGTGGTGATGGTGGCTGCATGGCCGAGCGCGACGGCACACCCGACCACGGCGACGAACCGTTCACCCCCACCGAAGCCGAGATCGTCGCCTACCACGTCGACCTCGACCTCGCCGACGGCGAAGCCACCCGGCTCGCCGACGCATGCCCGCCGTGGGAGGCCCCCGGTGCCTGAGACCATCACCGGCCACGACGGCAGCCATCACCCCTACTACCGCCGCCACGAATGGGGCGCCCGAGCGCCACGGCACCGCTCGAAGATGGGGCGACACACCCGCACGTTCCAGCACTACACCGTCACCGCCGCCGGAGGCGCCAACCCGTCGCTCGCCTTCGGGTTCGCCTCGATGCGTTCCGTGCAGGCGTTCCACATGGACGGCCGCGGCTGGTCCGACTTCGCCTACAGCCTCGGCGTCGACAACGCCGGACGCATCTACGAGGGCCGCGGGCCCGGGGTCGTCGGCGGGCACACCAAGGGGTACAACAGCTCGAGCTACGCCGTCGTCTGGATCGGTGGACCCGACGACACCCCGACCGCCGCCGCCAGGGCCGCGATCCGAGCCGCGCACGAGTGGCTCGACGACCTCTACGACACGACCACGCGCACCGACGGTCACCGCGACGTTGCAGCCACCGGCTGCCCCGGCGACCAGCTCGACGCGTGGGTGAACGCCGGCATGCCGATCGACGGCGCCGAACGACCGAAGGAGTGGGACGAGATGGCAACCAAGGACGAGGTGAAGGACGCGTTGGGTGAAGTGCTCGCCGACGCGGGCATCGCCACCACGGCGCAGCTCGACGACCGTGCGCTCAAGACCACGATCGCTGTGACCGGCTCGCGCGTGCACTCCATCGACGACCCCAACATCAAGACGGTCTCCGACCTCTACAACGGGCAGAACGCCATCCTGGCCACCCTCAGCGGGCAGACCGCCGGCACCGTCGACGTCGACGCCCTCGCCGCCAAGATCCGCGACGCCCTCGGCGCCGACATCGCAGACGAGCTCGCCCGACGGCTCGCATCCTGACGTGACCGAAGTGCTCGAACACCCGATCATCGCCACCGTCGCAGCGGCCATGATCGGCGCCGCCCTGCTCTGGGTGGCCCGCGGTGCACGCCGATCCGTCGCCGTCCTCGTCGCCCTCGGCCGCTGGGTGCTTCCCCACTTCGAGCCCAGGGCCGACGAGAACGGCATCCCCACCGACGAGCACACGCTGCCGTCACGGCTCGAACGGCTCGACGAACAGCTCCGGCACCACATGGACGACGAGATCGTGCTGCGCCGCGAGGACCTGAAGCGCCTAGCGCAAGCCGAGCAGACCGACCGCCACCTCGCCGACGCCGTCGCGTCCCTCTCCGCCAAACTCGACACCGTCATCGCCGCGGCAGGCGGCGCGCCATGAACCGCTGGGCGCCCGCCGCCGCCGGACTCACCGGCATCGCCGGAGCAGCCATCGGCGCCGACATCTGGGCCGCCCACACCCACCGCCCCACCATCTCCGCCGCCATCGCCCGACTCCTCGAACACCCCGTCGGCGGGCCAGTCGTCATCGGCGGACTCGCCGCCCTCGGCTGGCACCTCGCCGTCGACCCCGTCATCCGACGATTGGAGCACCAGCAATGAGCCTCAGAGACACCGCACGCGGCCGCCAAGCCAAACGCCGAGGCCCCCGATCCACCCTCGGCAAAGCCCTCTGCGACACCACCCCCAAGAAGCGGGCCGACGTCGTCGACTGCATCGAAGGCGCCGCCGCCAAAGAGTACGCGTGGACCGTGTGCGCCGAGATCGTCACCGAAGCCCTCGGCGTCAGAGTCACCGAAGAGATGATCCGACGGTTCCACAACGACCCCATCGACCTGGACGCCTCGTGAGCCTGCGCGGGAAAGCCGCCGACGCCGCCAGCGAACTCGACAAGGTCACCCGAGACCGCAACGAGTGGAAGGCGCAGGCCGAACGGCGCGCCGCCGAGCTCGACGACCTCCGGCAACTCGTCGAGATCCACGAGGCCGCCGTCGGCATCCAGCCGCCCCGGTGGCTCACCCCTGCACGACCGAAGCGGCACCGAGCCACCGTCTGCACCATCCTGTCCGACACCCACTTCGACGAGGTCGTCCGCCCCGAAGAAGTCCGCCACCTCAACGCCTACAGCCGCACCATCGCCGAGATGCGACTCCGCCGCTGGGCCGAACAGGTCATCCGGGTCTCCCGCGACTACCTCGCCGGCGTCGACTTCGACGGCCTCGTCGTCATGCTCGGCGGCGACATCTTCTCCGGGTCACTCCACGACCTCGCCGAAACCAACGAGGACACCGGCTTCGGGTCGCTGCTCCACTGGTCCGGGCAGCTGTGCGCCGCCCTCGAGCTGCTCGCCGAAGAGTTCGGCAAGGTCTACGTGCCCGTGGTCGTCGGCAACCACGGGCGCATGACCCGCAAGCCCCGCACGAAGCTGCGGGCACGCGACAACCTCGACTGGCTGCTCGGCCACTACGTCGCCACCCACTTCGCCGGCGACAAGCGGGTCGTCGTCTCCGTCGAGGAAGACACCGACGCCCTCGTGCCCGTCTACAGCACCACGCACCTCCTCACCCACGGCGACCAGGTCGGCGGGGGAGGGGGCATCGGGGGCATCTGGCCGCCGATCATGCGGATGGTGGCACGCAAGCAGCAGTCCTATCCGGCGGGCTCCGGCTTCGATCTCGTCGTCATGGGCCACTGGCACCAGCTGATCGCCGCACCGTCGCAGGGGCTCATCGTGAACGGGTCGCTCAAAGGCTGGGACGAGTACGCGAAGGTGTCGAACTTCCGCCCCGAGCCACCGCAACAGGCCATGTGGCTCGTCACGCCCGAGCGTGGCGTGACGATCACGGCCCCGGTGTTCGTCGCCGACCGCAAGGCTGAGGGTTGGTGAGATGACCCGAAACGTCACCCAGCGTGACGCCGGTCACGTATCGACCGAATAGATATAGCGTCACTGAAATATTACGGGATCGGGGGTCGGTTGTAACAGTGGCGCCGCGTCTACCGCGTGCGTCGCGAATGGGGGTTCTACTGAACCACCCATATGTAGTGACCCTCCTGGGAACCCGGACCCCGCGGCGCACGCGACGCAAACGGTCGGGCATCCCTCCCGTCGATGCCTCCGGGCGATGTGCTCGACGCATGGCATCGACCCCTCGAGACAGCGACGACACCGCCAACCTCGTCGCCATCGGCGCACTGGCCGTCGTCGCGGTGATCCTCGCCGTCGGCCTCATCTACCTCGTCGGCGCCGGAGTCGACATCCCCGGCGAACTCATCGCCCTCGCCAGCGCGACGACCGCCGGTCTCGCCGGCTACGCCGGACGGCGCACCTCGGCGCCGCCACCGTCGGCGCCGTGACCGCAGCGGCGTCGCCCGACGACCAGGCACCGGTCAACGAGGTCGACCGCCAGGCCGCGGAGCTCGCCGAGCCGCCGTTGCGGGTGCGCGATGATGCGATCGCTCGGGCGGCCCGCCGTGCCCTCGGGCTCGACGACTGACTAGTCATCGCGACACTCCGGGGACGGTATGCGTGCGCGATGACTAGTCTCCCGTCGTGCCTCGTGTCGCCTGCTATGCCCGCATCTCCCGCGACCCCGCCGAGCAGCGCATCGGCGTCGACGGGCAGCAGCGCGACCTCGCCGCCTACGCGGCGTCCCGTTGGCCGGAGGCAGAGGTCGTCCACTTCGACGACAACGACCTGACGGCCGCCGACCCTGACGTCGAACGCCCCGGCTACGCGGCGCTGCTCGACGAGATCCGGGCGGGTGACGTGGTCGCGGTGGTGGCGGTCGAGCAGTCCCGCATTACGCGCCAGCCGTCGCAGTGGGAGGAGTTCTGCACGGTCGCGACCCGTGCGGGCCTCGGCGAGCTGCACACGCTGTCGGCGGGCGTGGTGTCGGTGGCGCCGTCGAACCGGCTCCTGGGGCGCATCCTGGCCGCTGTCGACGCCGAGGAGGTCGAGCGGGTGCGTGTCCGCACGTTGCGCTCCCACGAGCGTCTAGCGGCCGAGGGGCGGCCGTCTGGCGGGCGGCCGTACGGCTACCAGGTGGCCCGCGACGACCAGGGGCGCCCGACGTTGGCGGTCGACCCGTTCGAGGCGGAGGTGGTGCGCACGATCTTCAAGGAGTATCTGCGCCGCAAGAGCATGAAGCGCGTCATCGAACACCTGGAGAGCCGAGGCTCCATGACGAGCCGGGGCAAGGGTTGGTCGAGAGCCGGCCTTGCGTGGATCTTGAAGAATGAGACCTACGTCGGGCGGGTCCACTTCGGCAAGATCCGGGCGAAGGGCCAGCACCCGGCGATCATCTCGCCGATCATCTTCAACAAGGTCCAGAAGCTGATCCGGAATAACAACCGGCGCGGCGGCCGCTCGAGGTGCTCATGAGCTTCGAGGTGCTCTGCGCCGGCGCGCTCGACGCCCTGGCCGAGATCGATGAGGGGTCAGCCGCCTGCTGCGTCACCTCCCCGCCCTACTACCGCCAGCGTGAGTACGAAGGGGAGCAGGATCAGCCCTGGCCTGCGGTCAGCTACGCCCCGATGGCGGGGCTGCCGGCCGTCGAGATCCCCGAGCAGCGCGCGGCCCTCGGCCTCGAGGACCACCTGAACGCCTACGTCGGCCACCTGGTCTTGGTGTTCCGAGCCGTCCGCCGCGCGCTGAGGCCCGACGGCGTGCTTTTCGTGAA
>JAUHYJ010000799.1 GCA_030425785.1 Acidimicrobiia bacterium
TCGGGGGGATCGCCCTGTTCGCGAGCTACCTCGGATGGTTGAGCTTCCTGCCGCGCATGGTCGGCCGGGTGCTCGCACGCCGCAAGCAGGCCGGTGTGGCCTTCGAGCGGATGCAGGACCTGGTCGCGGAGCGCGACGCCCGCAACACCGTCCTCGATCGCAGTCTGCCGATCGGGCGCCGGCAGCGCCGCGAGCGGCCGCCGATCGTGCGCCCGGCCCGGGTCCCCCTCGAGCGGCTCGACGTCGTCGGCCTCACGGCGGTCTATCCGTCGGGTGCAGGTGTCCGTGACGTCGACCTCACCGTCGAACGGGGCGAGTTCGTCGTGGTCACCGGCCCGGTCGGATCGGGCAAGAGCACCTTGCTGCGGGCGATCCTGGGGTTGGCGTGGCAGGCCGACATCACCGGTGAGGTCAGGTGGAACGGGCGACCGCTCGACGACCGCGGCGCGTTCCTCGTGCCGCCGAACGCCGCGTACCTGCCGCAGGTACCTCAGCTGGTGTCGGATTCGATCGCGGAGAACATCGCCTTCGGTGACGCGTCCGCCGAGGCCATCGCCGCGTCGCTCGGCGTGGTGATGCTGCACGAGGACGTCGACGAGTTCGCCGAGGGTGCGGACACCGTCGTCGGACCGCGGGGGTTGCGGCTGTCGGGCGGTCAGCGTCAGCGGCTGGCCGCGGCACGAGCGGTCGTACACCGGCCCGAGCTCGTGGTGCTCGACGATCTGTCGAGCGCACTCGACGTCGAGACGGAGCTGCGACTCTGGCAGAGCATGGCCGACGCCGGCCTGACCGTCCTCGCGGTCTCCCACCGCGCCGTCGCCTTCGAGCGCGCCGACCGTGTCATCGACCTCGCGGCGGTCGGCCCGACGCGATCTACGATGCCGGCATGAGCGAACCCGTGGTGACCGTCGGCGCGGTCGTGATCAACGTGCTCGACTACGAGCGACAGAAGGCGTTCTGGAGCGCGGTGCTGGGCGTCGAGATGGTGCGGGAGTTCGCGCCGCACTTCGGCTGGTTCGCGCCCCAACACGAGGGTGGCATCTCGGTCGCGCTCCAGACCGTGGAGCAGGCCACCGAGGGCACGCGCCGCCTGCACCTCGACACCGGCGCGCCCGACATCGACGCCGCCAAGGCGACCGTGGTCGAGCTCGGCGGCTCCCACGTCGAAGATCGCGAGATGGCCGGGTTCCGCTGGGCCGTCATGCGCGACCCCGAGGGCAACGAGTTCTGCATCGCCACCGGCCACTAGCCCCGTGTACCGGGTCGTGCCAGGCACCACCCGGTACGGATCAGGGGCGGAAGGCGGGGTAGTAGTGCTCGGCACCGAACTCGCGGACGTCGGTGAGCCAGTCGCCGTCGTACGGCCAGGCGTCGGGGTCGTCAGCGGACGGGCCCTGCCAGAATCGCTCCATCGGGCTGCCGTCACCGGGTTCGAGCGACCAGGCCTGTCGCTTGTACGAGAAGTTGTCCGGCACCAGTCGGTGTGCGGCGCGGAAGTGTTCGACGGCGGCGTCGTGGTGCCCCTGGGTCTCGAGGAGCGTCGCGAGTTCGAAGTGGGCGGTGCCGAGCGCTGCGTCGGCGTCGCGGGGCTGTGACCGGGCGAAGACCTCGTCGGGGTCGAGGGCGAACGGGCTGTCGGCGCCGCGGGCGACCCAGTCGTGCAGGGCGGCGTGGTAGGCGTCGGCGTCGGTCCGGATCTTCGACGCCTCGGCCATGATCTCGCCGAACCGGCCCGGGACGTCGCCGAGCGCGGACTGGCGGGGCTCGCGCCGGGGCGCCGGCGCCGCCTCGGCCGGACGGACG
>JAUHYJ010000129.1 GCA_030425785.1 Acidimicrobiia bacterium
GTGCAGCACGCGGACACGCGTGGCGTCGCCCTCGCCCACGAGTTCGACCACCACGCGTTCGACGGGTCCGTCGCCGTCCTCGTCCGACCAGATCCAGGTCATCTCGATCCGGTGCGGTGGTTCGAGCGCCAGGTAGTCGCCCCGGACCTCGATCCCGGCCGCCGGCGCGGTGATCCGGTAGCCACCGCCGACCCGCGCGTCGACCGAATAGGTCGTGTCGTCCCAACCGGCCCACCACCAGCGCGCCAGGCCGGCCTCGGTCGTCCAGGCATCCCAGACCGCCGCCGGCGCCGCTCCGACGAGCCGGTCGACGCAGAGTCGATCGAGCCCGTCGCTCACGAGGAGCCCTCGTCGAAGGCCGTCGCGAGGGCATCGAGTTGGTGCTCCCAGAACGAACGCCTGGTCGCGACCCAGTCCTCGACGACCGACAGCGGGGCGAGGTCGACGGTGTGGGTGACGGTGCGGCCCCGCTTGGTCGACGAGATCAGTCCGGCCGCGCGGAGCACGTCCAGGTGCTGGTGCATCGTGGGCAGCGACGCGCCGACCACGTCGGCGAGTTCGGTCGTCGACGCGGGCCGTCGGCACAGGTGGGAGAGCACGGCGCGCCGACGTTCGTTGGCGATCGCATCGGCGACCTGATCGAGCGACCCGTCCTGCGTCTCGTCGGCGACTTCGTCGCCGGCCTGATACTTCGTCATCTTACGAAGTATCGCGCGGCACCTCGCTGCCGTCAAGCGCTCGGCCGGGCGATCGGCTCACGTCGCCAGCACGACGCTCGCGGTGTCACGCCCGGCCCGCTGGTGCTCGACGCGCACCTCACACGTCGTGTGCTCGTCGGCCCGTAGGACGAACGAGACGAGTGCACGGTCCGGGGTCCCGTCGTTGGCGTCGGAGAACCGGAAGGCGCTGCGACCCGCCAGCTGACCGAACTCACGGCGCGCCGGGCCGTCGACGACCGGGGCGCCGTCGATCGTCACCGTGCCCGGCAGGACCAGGTGCTCCTTGCGCGCGAGTGCCGACACGTCGGTCGGCAGCCATCCGGTGTTGGCCACGCCGATCTCGAGTCGCCAGGTGTCGTCACCGAGCCGATGGACGACGCTGTGGACGATCTCGACGCACGGGGCACACAGCGCCTGATGGACCGCGAAGTCGGCGTGCCCGGCGACCTCGGCGAGCAGGAGGTGCGTGGGCGGATTCGTCCACGTCGTCAGGTCGTTCCAGCCGCCGAGTTCGACCGCGCCGAGCTGGGGGTGCTCGAACGGGTACCAGTCGACGAACCCGTCCGGATGGTGCTCGTCGCACCAGCGCATCACGGCGAGGGCCTCGGCATCGGACGGGCCGGTGTACCAGAAGTGCGTCGATTGCTTGGTGCCCGTCGCCGCGTGCACGATGTCCCAGAACTCGGTCGTCCAACCGAACACACCGAGGTGCTCGTACACCCAGTCGTCGGAGGCGCCGCTGAGCGTCTGGGACGGGTCCCACGTGAAGTCCTCGTAGACGGAGTGGGCCGGGTAGCCCGTCAGTGCGGTGCCGCGTTCGGCGAACTCGCGCCAGGCCCACGTGTCGAACGGCGGCAGGTCGCGGTCGGCCTTGGTCGACGACGGACGCAGGAGCACACCGCCGCTCGTGTGGTAGGCGTTGAACCCGCAGACGTTCGGTCGCGCCGCGATGGCCCGGACGAGCGCGTCGATCTCGGGCTCGCTCAGCGGATGGTCGCCCGACCCGGTGACGCCCGTACCCCACCCGGCCGGGAAGTTGCGGTTCAGGTCGAGCCCCTCCGTCGGGCGCGGCGTCGGAACGGTGAAACCGTCGTGATCGGCGACGCTTCCCTCGGTGAGGAGCCGGTAGCGCGCCACGTCGCCACCCGTGCCCTCCGCCGGAACGGGCACCATCAGGCGAGCGTCGTCAGGGTGCGCCATCCAACCGCCGTGCGGGTCGGCGACGCGCATCTGGAGGATGCGTCCGTCGCCGTCGACGTCCTCGTTCACCAGCCCCGGCAACTGCGTCGCGTCGCGCCACGGCCACGGGCGCGTGCTCGACCGGCGGAAGCGCGGTCGATCGGCCAGCACCCACTCGACCCCGTCCGGGTTCACCCGCGGCACCACGTAGAAGGTCCGCGTCGCCATCGCGCGTCTGATGGTGTCGTCGCCCTCGCCGTGGCCGGTGACGAGCCGGTGGATCAGGTGGCACGCGGCGACACCGGCGGTCAGCTCGACCGAGTGGATGTTGGCGTCGACCCAGTGCGCCGGCTTCGACTCCGGCGAACCGGCCGAGCGATCGGTGACGGTGACGAGCCACAGGTCGCGACCCTCGTGCGACCGGCCGTAGGTCTCGAGCGTCACCAGGTCGGGATGATCGGCGGCGGTGTCGTGGAGCCACGTCACCAGCTCGTCGTAGCGCAGGAAGCGATCGAACTCGTAGAGCACAGCGCGATCGTACGACCGGCCGGGGCGGCGGCCTCCTACCGACTTCGTACACTCGAACCCGATGACGCGCCACACCGACTGCCGCCTCGACCGACACCCCTCGTTCGCCGGACGTCCCGGACCGGTGCTGCTCGTGATCGCCGACGGCGTCGGCGTGGCGCCCGACGGGCCGAGCAACGCCGTCGCCGAGGCCGACACCCCGACGCTCGACCGGCTGACCGGCGGCGAGCTGTACACCGAGCTCGCCGCCCACGGACCGGCCGTCGGCCTGCCGTCCGACGACGACATGGGCAACAGCGAGGTCGGCCACAACGCGCTGGGCGCCGGCCGGATCTTCGCCCAGGGCGCCAAGCTCGTGAACCAGGCGATCGCATCCGGGGCGATCTTCGAGACCGACATCTGGCAGCAGGCGGTCGAGCACGGACGCAACGGCACGATGCACTTCATCGGGCTCCACTCCGACGGCAACGTGCACTCGCACAACGAGCACCTGTACGCGCTGCTCCGCCGCGCCGCCGACGATGGTGTGACGAGTGCGGCCGTGCACATCCTGCTCGACGGTCGCGACGTACCGTCGACGTCGGCGCTCGTGTACATCAGGCGCACCGAGGAGGTCCTGGCCGAGCTGAACGACGGCGGCCGCCGCCACTTCCGGATCGCCTCGGGTGGCGGGCGGATGCGGATCACCATGGACCGCTACGAAGCCGACTGGCCGATGGTCGAGCGCGGCTACCGCGCCCACGTGTGGGGCGAGGGGCGCCGCTTCGCCTCGGCGACCGACGCCGTCGAGACCATGTACGACGAGTGCAAGGCCGCCGGCAAGCAGCCGAGCGACCAGTACCTCGACGAATTCGTCGTCGTCGACCAGGACGGTCCGGTCGGCACGATCGCCGACGGCGATGCCGTCATCGTCTACAACTTCCGCGGCGACCGCTCGATCGAGATCTCGCGGGCGTTCGAGGAGCCCGACTTCACCGAGTTCTCGCGCACGGGCCCGAACGGTGAGGCGGCGCCCGACGTGTTCTTCGCCGGCATGCTCCAGTACGACGGCGATGCGCTGGTCCCCAAGCAGTACCTGGTCAACCCGCCGTCGATCGACCGCACCATCAGCCACTACCTGTGCGCCGAGGGCGTGAAATCGTTCGCCGTGTCCGAGACGCAGAAGTACGGCCACGTCACCTACTTCTGGAACGGCAACCGGTCGGGGTACATCGACGAGTCGCTCGAGACGTACGTCGAGGTGCCGTCGGACAACGTCGAGTTCGACACCACACCGGCGATGAAGGTCCCCGAGATCACCGACGAGGTGATCGACCTGCTCCGAACCGGCGAGTACCGGTTCGGGCGGCTCAACTTCCCCTCCGGCGACATGGTCGGACACACCGGCAACCTCGAGGCCACGATCGAGGCGATGACGATCATCGACCAGCAGATGGCGCGCCTGATGGACATCGTCGAGGAGCTCGACGGCGTGCTCGTCTACACCGCCGACCACGGCAACGCCGACATCATGTACACCGAGGAGTCCGACGGGACGCGTGCACCGAAGACGTCCCACACGCTCAGCCCGGTGCCGTTCGCGATCTTCGACCCGAACTACGACGGCGAGTACCACATGGCCGCGATCGCGAGCCCCGGTCTGTCGAACGTGGCGGCGACGCTGCTCAATCTCCTCGGCTACGAAGCGCCCGACGACTACCGCACCAGCCTGATCGAGTTCTGACCGCCGTCAGCGATTGGCACCGAGGCGGTACAGGCTGCGCAGCACGAGCGACGTGACCGTGTACGGGTCGCGGCTGCGGAACAGTTCGAGGTTCTCGCCGTTGCTCAGGTCGTTGCGCAGCACACCGATCGACGAACAACGTCGCAGCATCTCGACGAACCCGGGGCCGGTCGACGGCTCGACGAAGTGCTGGGACAGCTCGTCGATCTCGACCTGGTCGAGCTGACCGACGAGCGCACGCGCGATCAGCTCACCCACCCCGCCGAAGCCGCCGACGACGACCAGCGGCACGCCGGCCTCGATCGCGAGGTAGGCCTCCTCGAGCACGCCGGGCGCGATCCGGGTGCCGGGGGCGCCGGGGCGGAGATCACCGCCGACGACGACGCGGGCGTCCGCGTGGTCGGTCATCAGCCGGCGCATCGCCGACAGGTTGGCGATCGTCTGCAGTACTGCGTGGCCGGGGGCGTGCTCGTCACCGGCCGGGTCGGGCCGGTCGACGAGACCCGGGCGGACGCGGATCTGGCGCACGACGTGGTCCGTCGCGAGCTCGTCGTTCCAGAAGTGGTCGGCGACGTAGCTCACGAGGTGTGACATCGCGTTCGGGTTGTCGGCGTGGCGCTCGACGTCGAGGCGGTGCAGCCGGTCGGTCAGCCCCTCGGCCGGGCGGCCGCCGTACATGAGGGTGTGCCCGCCGTCGACGAGCCGCGCGCTGATGGCCTCGACCGCCGCCGCCAGCGGGGAGGTCCCGTCGCCGGTCGACCACTGGTCGTTCCCGCCGGGGTCCGATGCCGAGAGCGCGACCTTGAGGGGCTGGGGTGTGAACTTGCGATACGTCTTGCCCCAGACATAGTGCAACCGGGGCGTGCCGGCGGGGTCGTACGGCGGCACCGCCGACCGCTGACCCGGGGGCGGGGTCATCGCCTCGTACCAGCCGGCACCGACCGGGTCGATGCCGATGGCGTAACAGGTGAGGTCACCGTCCTGGTCGATGCGGAATCTCAGGAAGTGCTTGTACCGCGTCGAGCCGGCGGGCACCACGGCGAGGGTGTCGTTCGCGCGGATCCGGCGGTTCGACCACGTTGCGACCGCCAGGAACACCGCGAGCGACGCGAAGCCGGCGAGGGCGGACATCGCCACGAACGCGGGCCACCGCAGGATGCCGCCGAGATCGACGGCGAGCCAGCTCGTCGCAGCGAGGACCATCGTCGTCGCCACCCCGAGCCCACCGACCAGCCCGTAGACACGGGTGGCCTTCGTCACGGACGACTCTCGGCTGTTGGCGCGGAACGCGACCGTCCCGGCCTCGGCCAACAACGCCACGAGGATCAGGACCCACGGCGACGCCAGCGTCCAGCGCAGCGCCGCGAGCCAGTCGAGTTGGTCGACGCTGGTCGCCACGATGCGATCAGCGTCGTCACCGTCGACGTCGGCGTCGCCCGCCGCCGCCTCGTCGGACCCGGCATCGGGAGCCTCGACCGTCACGTTCGCGATCGCCGTCCAGCCGGTACACGACGCCTCGGCGCCGGACCCCGAACAGACGCGAAGCCCCGCCAACATGGTGAGGCCGGCGAACACCAGCGCCAGCAGGACGGCGACCGCCCAGTACTGGCGGCCCAGCACCTTCGCGCCGCCCGGGGCGATCGAGCGGCTGTCGGCCGGGAGCGGCCAGCGGGCCGTCAGCTTGAACTCCGCGTTGCCGCGTTCGAGCGGCACCCGTTCGGGGAGGTTGTGGGTCGGCTGCATGAACGCGCCGCCCCCGCCCGCCATCACGTGGTCCTCGGGCTGGTCGACGTCGACCCGCTCCAGATGGGCGAACGCGTGCGTGTCGCCCGACAGGCACAGCGGCATCGAGGCATTGGCGCCGGCGATCAACGGATCGATGGTGCTGCGCAGCTTGGCGTACGGCTTGGGGAACTTCTGCCGCAGCTGCCAGAGCGGCACGGGTGTGCACACCACGACGCGGTCGCCGGGCCGGAGCAGCTCGGCCGCACCCCGGAAGTACTCCTCCTGTGGGCCGACGAGCTCGTCGTGGAGCCCGGTGTCGATCCCCCACAACCACCAGCCCTGCGGCAGCTGGACGTGGAACCAGTTGTTCTGCTGGACCGTCCGCCAGTGGTCGGCGAAGCGGCGCTGCGACACGAACATCTGCTCGAACTGCTCGACGCCGCCGAGCCAGTCGTGGTTGCCGGGGATGGCGACCAGCGTCGGATCGCCGTCCCCGGGCTCGCCCTCGAGGCCCATGCGGTACGGCAGCTCGGTCTGCGCCTCGTACCCACCCGGTCTCGCGAACGGATAGATCTGATCGCCGCCGAAGACCAGGAGCTCGCCGCGCGGCATCGACGCCGGCGGCGTCGGGAGGTCGGCTGCGCCGCGGTCGGACAGCTGGATCGAGCGTCGCCCGAGCAACCACGCCACCGGCGCCGTGCCGTCGAAGCCGTCCCCCATGTCGGCCACGTAGTCGAACCAGAAGTCGTCGCCGGCAGCGGCGGTGAACGTCGCGGTCGGGAGGGGCCGGCCCGCAGCGTCGCGCTCGACCACCATGGCGCGGTGCTCCGCCTGCTCGACCGACCGGTGCCCCGGACGGTACGAGCGGGCCGCCGGGATCATCTCGATCAGATCGAGCCACTGCACCATCCGACGTCGCGGGCGGATCGCCGGGTCGAGCCCCGCCGGCCGAAGGCTGGACTCGACGATCGTGCGCGGCAGCGCCGTCGACGTCGGCGCGCCGAGCACGGCGTCGGCGATCGCTGACGCGCCGGCGATCCTGCTCAGCGTCTCGACGTAGGCGCGCACCGACGACCGCATCCCGTCGAGATCGGTGCGGCACTGCTGCGCGCGCTCCCAGCGCCGCTCCCATTCGAGCTCGGTCGGCGCCGCCCCGCCCGACGGCCGACGTGCTGCGTGTTCGGCGAGCAGTGGACGCCAACGGTTCACGACCGGAGCGAAGACCTCGTTCAGCACCCGGAGTGCCACGACCGCCAGGCTGAGGTTGCCGGCGCTGCCCTTGGCCCCGTCGACACCGTGCTGGCGGAGGATCTGGCGCGTGAGCCCGAACATCTCGTCGACGCTGGCGAGCTCGTCGGCGAGCGAGACGTCGGCGACGGTGAGCCGGGCGCTGACCGGACGCGTCGTCAGCTCGACGAGCAGTTCGTAGGCGGCGGCGCGCTCGGCGTCGCTCGGCGTGAAGAACCCCTTGACCTGGCCGATCGCGACCTCGACGATGCGATCCTCGACCCCACTGAACCGGCTCATGTCGCTCCCTCCCGTCGTGACCACGCTGCGGTCACCTCGTCGACTCGACGGCACCGGGCCAGCCAGCGGCGCCGTCGCTCTGCCGACGTCACCGCACCGACGCCGAGCGCCAGCACGACCACCGCGACGGCGAACCGCACGTCGTCCAGCGCGCCGACCAGGTCAGCGCTGCCGTCCGGACCGAACTCGACGAAGACCGACTCACCGAGCCGGAGATGACGATCGCTCACGACCTCCGACCGTCGGGCCGCGTCGTCGACCGTTCGGACGAGGTACCGGTTGCCGGCGTCGACCTCGGACGCCTGGATGACCTCGGCACGCACGGTCGTGTCGTCACGCTCGGCCATCGCCACGATCGAGATGCCGAGACCGGCGGCCACCAGCGCCGCGCCGATCGCCGTCACCACGGTCGGTGACATGCGGGTCGCTCCCGGATCGACGCCGAGCGTGGCTCGGCGTGAAGCCCGGCGCCGGGTCTGGTCGCCGAGGAAGACGAACGCGGCGAGCGCGGCGACGATGGCCACGACGATCGCCAGCATGATCACGCCGATGCCCTCGGTCGCCGCGGAGTTGGTCGCCCACCACGTCGACCCTCCGACCACGGCGGTCGCCACGATCGTCGCGGCCAGCACGAACCATGGCGACGTGGTCACCGGGTCGTCGACGGGGAGCGGCCGGTCGCCGCGTCGGTAGGTGGGCAGCTCGGGATCACGTGCCTCGAACAGGGCCTCGAGGCGCGCTCCCGCCTCGCCGTCGAGCTGCTCACCGACGCCCGCCCGCGCCGCGGCCACCGCCCGGGTGCGGACCGCCTCGTCGACGTCGAAGCCCATCAGCGTCAGACCCTCACGCGGCACCCGGATCACGACCGAACCGGCCCCGGCCCCGACCCACGGCGGCACCTCGGTCGAGATGCCGAGCATCGAGTCGATGGTCGGCAGTGCGGTGTCCGCGAGGAGTCGGCTGATCGTCATCACGAAGCCGACGAGCAGGACCATGACCGTGAGGGCGAGCACGACGGCGGTCAGCAGTCCGACGAGTGCGATCGGGTACGCCGGGTCGGGCAGCCACGCGGCGAGCCACGTCGAGAACCGGCGGAACGCGACGGGCAGGGTCGCGATCGCGAAGGCGACCCAGACGACCAACGACACCCCGATCACGAGCCGGGCCCAATCGCTCGAGAGCAGGGTCCCGATCAGGTAGCTGACACGCTTGTTCGAGGTGTAGGTCGGCCCGAGGTCGAAGCGGCGGTCGATCGGCGGACCGTCGAGTGGGACGAAGCCGACGGCGTTGCGGTGC
>JAUHYJ010000800.1 GCA_030425785.1 Acidimicrobiia bacterium
AAGGTCGTGACAGCTTCCTCGAAAAGCGCGATCCCGACTGGTCACCGTTCCCCTACTACTACTGATCCCCGACGACGACTCCTGATCCCCGGCGCCGTTCTGGTCGGAAAGTTGGCCACCGACGCCGACCACGCAAGCGTTCTGGTCGGAGAATTGGACCGAATGATGTCGCAAACCCCGACCAGAACATGACCAGTCCGAGCGGTGACGCCAGTCCTCCGACCAGAAGGATGGTCCGCGTCGGCGACCCCGGCGACGATCGGCTGGTGGAGTTCCGGCTCAACGAGCGCGGGCTCGCGTCGCGGGCCGACAAGCGCGACGACGCCGGCGCCGGGCTGTTCCTGGCCGAGGGTGACCTCGTCGTCGAACGAGCGCTCGCCGCCGGCTGCCGGCCGTTCAAGGCGTTGATCGACGCGGAACGCGTGCCCTCGATCGCCGACGAGCTGTTCGCGGCCGGAGCCGAGGTGTACGCCGGCGTCGACGAGATGCGCCGCTACGTGACCGGCCTCGGCATGACGCATCCGGTCGTCGCCCTGTTCCATCGGCCGCCGCGCCCGGCGGCGACGGACCTCGCCGCCACCGCGGACCGCCTGGTCGTCGTCGAAGGGGTCGACAATCCGTCGAACGTGGGCGGCATCGTGCGCAACGCCGCCGGACTGGGCTGGCAGGGCATCGTGCTCGATCACACCAGCGCCGACCCGCTCGCTCGCCGATCGCTGCGGGTCGCGATGGGCACGGCGTTCGCGCTCCCCCACGCCCGCACCTCCGACCTCACCGAGCTGCTCGCCGGCATGAGCGATCGGACGCTCTACGCCCTCACACCCGATCCCGCCGCCGCGGACATCCGCGACGTCGTCCCCGCGCCACGGCGGGCGGTGATCATCGGCTCGGAGCGCTCCGGTCTGAGCGACGCCGTGCTCGCCATGACGACCCCGGTCCGCATCCCGATGCAGGCCGAGGTCGATTCCCTCAACGCCGCAGCTGCGGCTGCGATCGCTTGCTACGCGCTCGGGGCCTGAGCCCGGCTGCGGCGCCCGGCCCGAGTCGCCTGCCCACCGGGGTTGGGCTCCCACCGGAAGTACTTGAGTGCCAGCAGGCCCCCGACCACGCCCCACAGCGCCACGTAGAGGTTGCGGTACCAGTCGAACGCGGGTGCGTCGACGAGTGGATTGAACGCGTCCTGGATGTTCTCGACGAACGGCTTGAGCGGGAAGAAGTCGCCCACCGCCGTCATCCATCCCGGAGCGCCGTCGCCGGTGACGATGAACACGTTCGAGACGAAGGCGAGTGGGAGCAGCGTCGCATTGGCGACCGCCGCCGCCGAGCTCGCGGTCCGTACCAGCCCGGCGACCAGCAGACCCAACGCCGCGAACGACGCCACGCCCACGATGAACGACACGAACGCCGCCGGCATCTTCGCTGCCTCGACCTCGAGGTCGTAGAAGACGACGCCGATGGCGAGCATCAGGACCGTGCCGACGAACGCGAGCACGATCGCCGAGCCGATGAACCCCCCGATGTAGACCCACGTCGGCAACGGGGTGCTCCGCCAGCGCTTGAGGACTCCCTCCTCGCGGCGGATCGGCACCATGTTGGCGAGATTCGTGTACGTCGCCGACACGGCCGTGAACGCGGCGAGCCCGCCGGTGTAGAACTGCCGCACCGGCCACTCGCCACCATCGATCGTGACGGATTCGTCGCCGAAGAGCGCGTTGAACAGCACGAGCATGATGAGCGGCAGGAGCAGGGTGAAGAACAGCGCGACCGGGGTCCGCCAGAAGACCAGCAGCTGGTACCGGATC
>JAUHYJ010000801.1 GCA_030425785.1 Acidimicrobiia bacterium
GACGCGCTCGACGAGCGCGGCGAGCTCGTCGCTCGGCAGGTCCTCGCCGGTCTGCACGACGAGCGACTGCTCCTCGAACGCGTCGACGATCGGGGTGGTGTGCATCGGGTCGACCCGATCCTGGAAGACGGTCAGCACCGCACCCTTCACGAGGTTGTCGAAGATCACCCCTTCGCGGCCGTCCTCGAGTGCCTCGATCTCGATCTTGCCGATCGAGCTGGCGGCGAGCGCGTCGAGATCGTCGACGCGAGCGACGATGTGCCGTTCGCCGGCACGCAGACCACGTCGCATCGCGTTCGCGGCGAGCGCCTCGTAATTCGAGACGCTCAACCGGACGCTGACGCCGCTGCGCTGGTTGACGTGGCTCGACGCGCGGGCGAGCTGGCTGAACGTCGCCACGACCTCACCGAGGTAGTCGGGCACGCTGACCGCTGCGGTCTCGCCGACCGACAGCGCCCGTGCCTCCTGCTGCATGATCTGGTACTCGAGCGCCGCGTCGAGCGGATAGTGCGTCCGGATCTGGCTGCCGAAGCGGTCCTTCAACGGCGTGATGATGCGACCGCGGTTGGTGTAGTCCTCCGGGTTGGCCGAGGCGACGAGCATCACGTCGAGCGGCAGGCGGATCTTGTAGCCGCGGATCTGGACGTCGCGCTCCTCGAGCACGTTGAGCAGCCCGACCTGGATCCGCTCGGCGAGGTCGGGCAGCTCGTTGATCGCGAAGATGCCGCGATTGGTGCGCGGCACGAGGCCGTAGTGCAACGTGAGCTCGTCGGACAGGTACCGACCCTCGGCGACCTTGATCGGGTCGACCTCGCCGATCAGGTCGGCGATCGACGTGTCGGGCGTCGCCAGCTTCTCGCCGAAGCGGTCGTCGCGATGCACCCAACCGATGGGCGTGTCGTCGCCCATCTCGTCCATGAGGTCGCGGGCGTGCTTCGACACCGGGTGGTACGGGTCGTCGTTGATCTCGCTCCCGGCGACGATCGGCATCCACTCGTCGAGCAACCCGGTGAGCGAGCGGATCATCCGGGTCTTGGCCTGACCACGCTCGCCCAGGAAGATCACGTCGTGCCCGGCGAGCAGGGCGTTCTCGAGCTGCGGCATGACGGTGTCCTCGTAGCCGACGACACCGTCGAACAAGGCCTCGCCGGCACTGATCCGCGCGACCGCGTTGGCGCGGATCTCGTCCTTGACGGGCCGGGACTGCCACCCCGACGCCTTCAGTTCGCCCAGCGTGCTCGCACGATCGCTCATGCGCCGAACCTAGCCCGATCCCGGCCGGCCGTCCGCTCGGGCGACCCACGCACCGGTTCGCGGCCACCGTGTCGTGCGCCACGCGCCCGTCCACGGACAGTCGCGACGCATGTCAGAAGCGCGCCGGTCGGTCGTGCGGCTGCCGGACAGCCGCGAGATGCCCGACCAGCGCATCGACGCGAGCCTCTCGGTCCCGATCGCCAGCCGATCGAGCTGGCTGCTGGTGCGCGCCGGCGCGCTGATCGTCGCGGCGGCACTGGCACTGACGTTCCTCCCGTCGCACAGCGGGCTGGTGGTGGCCGGCATCCTGGCCGCCGACGCCCTGGTGCAGGCGCTGCTCGCCGGCGCTGCGAAGCACCGCGACATCAGCGCACTGGTCGCGATCAACGACATCGTCACCGCCGCGGCCGTGGCCGCGGTCGACGCGCGGCTCTGGACACCCGCGATCGTCTGGATGGTCTCGGTCAGCCAGTGGCAGTCGATCACCGGCACGGCGCGCCGGTCGATCGCCCTGCTCGCGCTCGCCATCTCGGCGGTATGCGTGTCC
>JAUHYJ010000802.1 GCA_030425785.1 Acidimicrobiia bacterium
ATGCCGCTGGGCCCGGTCAATACGGGTGCATTCGATACCAGCATTATCTCGGAAGAGATGGCGGTCAAGGTCAACACGCATCCCGACAACTACGGCAAGCAGCTTCTGGTCGACCCGAACTTCTACGACGTGGTGGTCGACGCGCTCGCCGAGACCGGCATCGACGCCGACTCGCTGTGGCTCGAGATCACCGAGACGGCGCTGATGTCCGACACCGACGCCGCCGGGCGGGCGCTGCTCGAACTCCGCACGCTCGGGCTGCACCTCTCGGTCGACGACTTCGGGACCGGTTACTCGTCGCTCACGTACCTGAAGCGGTTCCCGGTGGAGACGATCAAGATCGACCGCTCGTTCGTCGCCGGCCTCGGCATCGAGCAGGAGGACTCGACGATCGTCGAGGCGGTCGTCAAGCTCGGGCAGGCGCTCGGCCTGTCGGTCGTCGCCGAGGGCCTCGAGTCGCCGTTGCAGCTGACCCGGCTGCGCGAGCTCGGCTGCGAGAAGGGCCAGGGGTACCTGTTCGGTCGTCCCCGCCCGGCCGAGTTGGTCTTGTCGGAGCGCGCCGGCGTCTGAGCCACGGCCCGGCGCGTCGGTTGCCGGCGCGAGGGTTGGTGGGGCCGACGGCGGGGTACCCGAACATCGTCCTCTCTCGACGGGATCGAGCCTTCATGTCCAAGCACACCGTTCCGACGATCATCGACGTGCGAGCCGGCCTTCGCTACGACGTCGTCGAACCGACATCGTTCGCGTTCTCGGTGGCGGCCGCCCGCACGTCGCGTCAGCGTCTGCTCGCCGAGCGGGTCTCGATCGAGCCCGATCACGAGATCCGCATCGAGGCGTATGGCGAGGGTGGCACGCACCAACTCGTCCGCGTCGACGTCGAGCCCGGACCCTTCTCGCTGCGGTACGAGGCGACGGTCGAGCTGACGCCCGATCGCGACGAACCGGCGCGCGAGAGCACGTTCGGCGACATTCCGGCCGACCTGCTGTCGTACGTCAACCCGAGCCGGTACTGCGAGTCCGACCGACTGATCGATCTGGCCGCTCGGGAGTTCGGTGACGTCGACCCGGGCTACGCACGCGTCCAGGCGATCAATGACTGGGTGCAGCGCGAGCTGGTGTACGAGGCCGGGTCGAGCGACGCCTCGACGAGCGCGGTCGACGTCCTGTTGTACCGCGCCGGCGTGTGCCGCGACTTCGCCCATGTCGCGATCTCGCTGTGCCGTGCGCTCGGCATCCCGGCCCGCTACGTGTCGGCGTACGGCGTGGGCGTGGAGCCGCCCGACTTCCACGGGGTGTTCGAGGCCCACCTCGGTGGACGATGGTGGCTGTTCGACCCGACGGGCATGTCGCCCGCCGACCGCCTCGTCCGCATCGCCGTTGGCCGTGATGCCGCCGACGCAGCGTTCGCCACCTTCGCCGGCACCGCCGAGCTGACCGACAAGTACGTCGAGGTCACCGTCGCCGGGGCGCCGGACCCGGGCCGGGACGAGGCGGCGGCCAGCACGGCGTAGTGGCGATGCGCGATCACGCACCGGACACACCATCGGTCGAGTCGCTCGGTGTCAGCCGTGGTGGCGTGGAGCTCGCCGGTTCGTTGTGGCGGCCGGCCGGCCGACCGCTCGCCGTCGTGCTCATGCACCCCGGCTCCGGCCCGTCCGACCGCCACAACGACATCTTCTTCCCACCGATCCGCTCGGCGCTGCTCGCTGCCGGGTTCGCGGTGGCGTCGTTCGACAAGCGCGGCGCGGGCGACTCGGGCGGTGTCTGGTGGACGACCACGATCGAGGAGCAGGC
>JAUHYJ010000803.1 GCA_030425785.1 Acidimicrobiia bacterium
CGGGGTTGCAGCAGCGCCGGTAGCCGTCTCGAGGAGTGAGGTCAATCGGTCACGAGCGTGCGGTAGAGCTCGCGGTGCTGTGCGGCAGGGCCGGCCCAGCTCCAGTCGATCGCCATCCCGTTGTCGCGGGCCCTCGCCCGGCGTGTGCGGTCACGCCACAACGCCGCACCACGGTGGAGCGCGTCGGTGAGTGCGGCCCCGGTCGGCCAGGGCGCCAGGATGCCCGTGCCGGCATCGGGGTCGGCGTCGGCGTCGACCACGGTGTCGTGCAGTCCGCCGAGGTCGGTGACGACCGGCACGGTGCCGTACGCCATCGCCTGCATCTGGGCGAGCCCGCACGGCTCGAACCGGCTCGGCATGACGAACAGGTCGGCACCGCCGAAGATCTGATGGGCGAGTTCGGCGTCGTAGCCGTCGACGAACGCGACCCGATCGGGGAACGTCGTCGCCGCCCACCGCATCCCGTCGACGAGACCGGCGTCGCCCGAGCCGAGCACGACCAGCTTCGCGCCGAGGCGCTCGAGGAACCAGACGGTCTCGAGCAGCAGGTCGATGCCCTTCTGGTCGACCAGCCGGGTCACGGCACCGAACACCGGCCCGTGCTCGTCCGCGAGCCCCACCCGGTCGAGCAGGGCGCGACGGTTGGCCGGCTTGTTCCGAGCGACTGTCGCGGCCGTGTACCGCTTGGCGAGGTGCGGATCGGTCGCTGGGCTCCACTGCGTCACGTCGATGCCGTTGCGGATGCCGACGAGCGCGTCGCCGCGGGCGGCCAGCTCGTCGTGCAGGCCGCTCCCGAACTCCTGGGTCACGATCTCGCGGGCGTAGTTGGGGCTGACGGCGATGATGCGGTCGGCGAGCCGGATCGCCCCGGCGAGCGGATTGCACGAGTCGTACCAGGCGTAGGCGTGCGAGTGGTGCGGCAGACGGTCGAGCCACTGCGGGGATGCCCAACCCTGGTGACCGAGGGTGTGGATCGTCAGCACCGACGGGCGACGGTCACCGATGAAGCCGAGCGTCGCTGCCGTGTGCCAGTCGTTGAGGTGGACGACACCGGGTGACGTCCGCGCAGCGATCTCGGCGACGGCGGCGCTGAACCCGAAGAACCGGACGTCGTTGTCGGGCCAGCCGACCCCGTTGGTGTCGACGTACGGATGCGGCTTGGCCGTCCCGGCCGTCGCCACCAGCGCGATCGGTCCGACGGCGTCGTGGACCCCGCGCCGGACCCGGGCGACACCACCGGCCCACTCGGGGACGGGGATCTCCTCGACGGTCTCGTCGGCGAGCGGCAGGTCGGAGTAGTCGGGCACGACGACATCGAGCTCGACGCCGTCGGCGCGGAGTTGACGTGCCAGTCCGGATGCGGCCTCGGCGAGGCCGCCGACCCGGGCGAGGGGGGCCAACTCGGCGGCGGCGAACAGGACGGAGGGTTCAGCCAGGGGCGCCACGCTTCTTCGGCCGGGCCGCGGCCTTCTTGGCCGGCACGGGGGCGGCCGGGGGGCGGCTGGCGCGCGGGCGACGGAGGACCAGAACGGCGCGGTCGGCGACGTCGACGTGGAGGATGTCGACGGTGCCGGCCGGTGGCGGTGTCTTCGATTCGCCGAGGACGGCGGTGTCGAACTCGACCACCCAACCGCCCGCGACCTCCGGCGGGATCGTGAACCGCATCGACTCGTCGCCGGCGTTGAACAAGAGCAGGAAGTCGTCGTCGACGATGCGGTCGCCACGCTCGTCGGGCGACGGGATCGCGTCACCGTTCAGCCATACGGTGAGCGAGCGTGCGAAGCCCTGACGCC
>JAUHYJ010000804.1 GCA_030425785.1 Acidimicrobiia bacterium
GTCGGCCAAGGACCGCGCCACCAACAAGGAGCAGTCGATGACCATCACCGGTCAGTCGACCCTCGACAAGGACTCCATCGACCAGATGGTCAAGGACGCCGAGGCCCACGCCGAGGAGGACAAGCAGCGTCGTGCCGAGGCCGAGGTCCGCAACAACGCCGACTCGCTCGTCTACCAGACCGAGAAGGTGCTGCGTGAGCAGGGCGAGAACGTGTCGACCGAGGAGAAGGCCGCGGTCGAGGGCCCGCTCGACGACCTGAAGAAGGCGCTCGAGGGCAACGACACCGAGGCCATCAAGACGGCGACCGAGGCGCTCATGACCGCCAGCCAGGCGTTCAGCCAGAAGCTGTACGAGGCCGCCTCCCGCGACGCGAACGCAGCCGGCTCGTCGGCGACCGGCCAGGACGCCGGCGCCGGCGCCGTCGACGACGACGACATCGTCGACGCCGAGATCGTCGACGAGGACGAGTCGTGAGCGACCCCGACGCCGTTGCGAACGGCGGTCACGACGACGAGCGCGGCTCAGAGGTCGACGACTACACGGGCCAGATCCCACACGTCGAGGTCCCCGACGACCTGTCGGGCCTCGACGCGGCCGGGATGAGCGGCTTCGGCGACGGCGACGTCGCCGATGTCGACCTCGACGACATCGACGACGAGGTGCGCGTCGGCGAGTTGCGCGACGACGAGGAGATGGCTGCGGAAGCCGTCGAGTCCGACTCGTCGGCGCTCCTCGCCGAGGTCGACCGCCTGAAGGAACTCGCGATGCGCCAGCAGGCGGACTTCGAGAACTATCGCAGGCGGGCCAACTCGCAGACCTCGGCCGAGGTCGACCGCGCGACCGGCCGGCTGGCCGAAGCGCTGTTGCCCGTGCTCGACGCCGCCGAGCAGGCGTACGTGCAGCACCCCGACGAGATCGGGCCGCTGCTCAACGCCATGCTCACCGAGTTGAAGAAGCACGGTCTCGAGACGCTCGACCTGGCCGATCAGCCCTTCGACCCCGAGGTCGCCGAAGCGGTGGCCCACGAGCCCGGCGGCGGCGGCGACGTCAAGGTCGCTGAGGTCCTGCGCACCGGCTACCGCTGGAAGGGCAGGACGCTGAGGCCAGCCATGGTCAGAACCACTGACTAGCCCACCCACCCACCCGAACGCTCCAAGCCTCGCTTCGCTCGGCGTCGCTGTCTCAGGGCGTGACCAGTCCGAGCGAGATGCCTACCCAGGAGGTGATTGGCAGTGACCGCGCAACGCGAATGGTTCGAGAAGGACTATTACCAGGTGCTCGGCGTGGCCGCCGACGCCTCCCAGAAAGAGATCACCAAGGCGTACCGCAAGCTCGCACGCGAGCTGCACCCCGACCAGAACCCGGGTGACGACGTCGCCGAGGAACGCTTCAAGGACGTCTCCGCCGCATACGACGTGCTCGGTGACACCGAGAAGCGCAAGGAGTACGACGAGGTCCGACGGCTCGGGCCGATGGCCGGTGCCGGCGGACGGGCGGGTGGCCCGGGCGGCTTCTCGTTCAACGTCGGTGACGTGAACTTCGGCGGCGGCGGTGCCGGCGGCGCCGACATCTCCGACCTGCTCGGTCAGATGTTCGGTCGTGGCGCCGGTGGCCGGCGCGGTGGCGCCGGCGTCGGGCCGCAGCGCGGGTCCGACCTGCAGGCCGAGTTGACCCTCGACTTCGCCGATGCCGCTCGCGGCATCACCACGACGCTCTATCTCACGAGCGACGCCCAGTGCTCGACGTGCGATGGTTCGGGGGCACGACCGGGCACGCACCCGTCGGTGTGCG
>JAUHYJ010000130.1 GCA_030425785.1 Acidimicrobiia bacterium
TGAGCACATGTGCCAGAACACGCTCGTAGTCGTCGACGTTGCTGATGCCCGGGAGCTCCTTCTCGCTCGGGCGGAATCCGAGATCGTCGCTCGCGCCCGGGATGACCTCGGACAGCGGCCGATTCGCGTACCGCACACGACCGTCGCGGTCGAGCCGGTTCACGACATCGGGCAGGTTCTCGGCGAGCGTCCGGAACTCGCGCGCTCGCGCGATCTCCGCTTCCTGGGCACGCAGCAGGTCCGTGACGTCACGAGCGATCGAGACGGCACCGACGATCTCTCCATCGTCGTCGAGCTCGGCACACAGCACGACCTGGAACTCACGGCGCTCCCCGGTCTCGGTCACCTGGTGGACCTCGGTGGTGGCGTCCTCGCCGGTCTCGAGCACCTGCATCAGGACCCGCTCGTACTCGTCGAGGTTGACGATGCCGGGCAGATCGTGCTCGGTGGGCAGCAGCCCGACCTCGTCGGTGCCGCCCGGCACCACCTGGGAGAGTCGGCGATTGCTGTATCGCACTCGACCGTCACGGCCGAATCGGTGCACGACGTCGGGCAGGTTCTCGGCAAGGGTCCGGAACTCGCGTTCGCGATCGAGCGCCCGCTGCTCGGCACGGACGAGCGCGGTGATGTCGCGACCGATCGCGATGGCGCCGACGATGGCGCCGTCCTCGCCACGATGCGCCCGGAAGTACACACTGTGCGTGCGGAGATCGCCATCGGACCCGGTGAGCCGAATCGTGGTGCCGGCGGGTTCGCCGGTCTCGATCACCCGCATCAGGATCGCTTCGTACTCGTCGACGCCGACCGTGCCCGGCCGCGCCGACTCCGTCGGTCGCTTGCCCAGGATGTACTCCGGGTCGCGCCCGAGGCTCTCGATCCAGTGCCGGTTGGCGAAGGTCACGCGACCCTCGAGGTCGTAGCGCAACACCACGTCCGGAATGCCATCGGCGAGCGAACGGATCTCCGACTCCCGCCGTTCGAGCTCGCCCCGCGTGTGTTCGAGCTCGGTGATCTCGCGACCGATGGCGAACGCGCCGACGATCGTGCCGTCGAGACCCCGGTCGGGACGGAATCGTACGGCGTGGACGCGGCGCGTTCCGTCCGGGGCCGAGAAGGCGAGGCGCGCCTCGTCGGGCTCGCCGGTGCGGAGCACACGCTGCAGCGCGGCGTCGAACTCCGGCACCCCGTCGACGTCATGTCCGACGAAGTCGCTGGGACGGCCGCCGAGCAGTCGACGCTCGCCCAACGCAACCTGCTCGCTGAGCCGGCCGTTCTCGTAGCACAGGCGGCCGCCGGCGTCGAAGCGCACGATGATGTCGGGCAGCGACGCCGCGAGGCTGTCGAAGTCGTGCGAGCGCTCGGCATCGAGCCGTTCGTCGAGCGACGGTTCGTTGCGGAGCACGACCACGGCGCCCTCGATCGAACCGTCACGCGACCGCAGCGGACCGATCGTGGCGAACCGGGTGACCTCGGCACCGTCCGGCCCCGCTGCCGGGACGAGCCTCGAGGTCGAGCGACCGTCCTCGATCGCGGATCGGACAGGACCTCGCAGGTCCGTCGCACCGACGGCGCCGGCCTCACCGTCGAGGTCGCTGTCGAGGGTCGCGTGCACGAGCCGCCCGCGGCGGTCGTACAACAGGACGTCGTCCGGCAGCTGTGCGAGCAGCGCGACGATGTCGACATCGCCGAGGGCTGCCGCGTCGTCGGCGGCGTCCTCTGGAGAGGCGTGGTCGTTCCCGAGAGGCATGGGTGGCACCGGAGGTGCACGAGGTATGGCTGTGGTCGATGGTGTATCGGCACCGGGCCCCGTGGTCTTGAGCCGTGATCATGTGCGGATACCGTCGTTCTCGCCCAGTCTACCGACCCCGTCCGGCGGCCCGACCGGGCCCGCTCCCGGCCCGCGGCGGTGCCGCGGGCGGCCTCAGCCGTTCTTGGGGAGGTCGCGGAACGGGGTGGTGCGATCGAAGCCGGGCTCCTTCGGGAGACCCAGGACCCGCTCGCCGATGATGTTGCGCTGGACCTGATCGGTGCCGCCGTAGATCGGCGGCGCCTGTGCGAACAGCGCGAGCTCGGTGACGAACGCGTTCATCGCGTTCCCGGTCGCCTCCTCGATGGCGCCGCGGTGCTCCGCGTCGTACGCGTGCAGCGTGCCGGCCGCGCCGAGGATGCGCATGCCGATGTCGCGCTGGAGCCGCATCATGTCGCTCATCGAGAGCTTGCCGATGTTGCCGAATCCCGGCAGGTCCTTGCCCTGCGCCTTCAGCCCCTTCAGCCGCAGCGTCTGCATCCGGCCGATCTCGGCGATCGTGTGCAGACGCATGAGGTCCTGGCGAACCGTCGGGTCGTCGATCGCGCCGGTCTGCTTCGCCAAGTCGATCAGCATGCGGCCGGCACCCCGGAACTGGGCCCCGCCCGCGGCGGACCGCTGGTTCCTCACGAAGTCGCCGGCCCGCTGGTCGAGATGACCGGCGACCGAACCGGCCAGCGCAGCGCTGGCCGCAGCGTGCCCGCCGCCGGCACCGAGCCCGGCGCGCTCGAACGCCAGCGTCGTGTTGGCGACCGCCCAGCCGTTGTTGAGGTCGCCGATCATCGCATCGGTGGTCGTGCGTGCGTCCGACATGAACACCTCGTTGAACAACGCACGACCGGTCATCTCGCGCAACGGTCGGATCTCGACACCGTCCTGGTGCATGTCGAGCGCGAAGTAGCTGATGCCCTGGTGCTTCGGAGCCTCGGAGTTGGTGCGCGCGATGAGCATGCCGAGATCGGCGTAGTGACCGCCCGACGTCCACACCTTCTGGCCGTTGACGATCCACTCGTCGCCGTCCTGGACGGCACGGGTCTGCAGCCCCGCCAGATCGGATCCTGCGACCGGCTCGGAGAACAACTGACACCACGCCTTCCGGCCGGTCACGATGTCGCGGACGTAGTGGTCGATCTGGTCCTGTGAGCCGTGGGTGGCGATCGTCGGCGCGGCCAGGAGCAGCCCGAGCCCGCCGGGCGCGGGAAGTGCACCGTGGGCACCGATCGTCTCCGCGACGCGCACGGCGTCGTTGCGCGACAGCCCACGTCCGTACGCGTGTTCCGGCAGTGCCGGCGCCGACCACCCGGCGAGGCCGAGGCGCTCCCACCACTCGCCGACGGTGAGATCCGGGTCCCAGTTCTCGTCCAGCCACGCCTGCAGTTCGTCGATCACATCGGCCATGCCGAGCATGCTGGCACGCCGCGTCCACGCCGCGGCGAGTCGGTCAGATGGCGAACAGGTCGTCGAGGCTGCCCGGCTGCTCGCGCGGCCCGGCATCGTCCCGCTCGGGCGTGAGTTCGTCCGGGCTCGCGAACGCGGCGTAGCCGTCGCGCTCGAGCACGTCGGCGAGCTCCGGCCCGCCGGACTCGACGATCCGGCCCTTGACCAGGATGTGGACCCGATCCGGCCGGAGCTCCTCGAGCAGCCGGCTGTAGTGCGTGATCGCGATGACGCCGAGCGGGGCGTCGCCCGCCTCGTTCGAGAGGTCCTCGACCCGGCGCGAGCAGGCGCGCAAGGCGTCGATGTCGAGCCCGGAGTCGAGTTCGTCGAGGATCGCGAACTTGGGACGGAGCACGGCGAGCTGCAGCGTCTCGTTGCGCTTCTTCTCGCCGCCGGAGAGGTCGACGTTGAGCGCTCGATGGAGCAGGGGTTCGGCGAGCCCGATGCGTTCGGCCTCGGCGAGCAGCGTGCCGGAGAGCCCGTCGGCATCGCGGCCGCGGGTCGTCAGCGCCTCGCCGAGCATGTCGTCGAGCATGACGCCCGGCACCTCGGTCGGGTACTGCATGACGAGGTGGAGCCCGGCGACCGCACGGCGCCATGCCGGCATCGCGAGCACGTCCTCACCGTCGAGCGTGACCGTCCCGCCGAGCACCTCGAACCCCGGCCTGCCCATGAGCACGGCCGACAGGGTGCTCTTGCCGGCGCCGTTCGGGCCCATCACCGCATGCACCTCGCCGGATGCGACCGTCATGTCGATGCCGTGCAGGATCTGCTTGCCGGCGACCGATGCGGTCAGGTCGCGGATCTCGAGCGTGCTCATGACGTGGCCTCCTGATGGTCGGTCGTGATCGTGACGAGCACCTGGCCGTCGACGACCGACGCCTCGAACACGGGAACGGGCTGGGTCGCTGGCAAGGTCGCCGGCTCGCCGGTGACGAGGCTGAACGCGCTGCCGTGCTTGGGGCATTCGAGCTCGCGCTCGTCGCACCACACCTCGCCGTCGGACAGCGAGACGTCGGCGTGACTGCAGACGTCACCGATCGCGTACACGTCGTCGTCGATGCGGACGACGGCCACCGTCACGCCGCCGATGTCGACGCGACGGGCGCTGCCCGGTTCGAGCTCCGCGAGGGGGAAGAGGGTGTGGCTGGTCATCGTGCGTCACCGGTCCCGATGTCGAGCTTGTCGGCGACGCGGCGTCGCAACTCGTCGGCGAAGCCCTTCGAGGGCAGCTGCGAGATCACCTCGTCGAAGAAGCCGAGCACGACGAGGCGCTCGGCGACCTCGGGCATCACGCCGCGACTCTCGAGGTAGAAGCGCTGGTCCTCGTCGATCGGTCCGACGGTCGACGCGTGCGAGCACTTGACGTCGTTGGTGCGGATGTCGAGGTTCGGCACGCTCTCGGCCCAGGCGCCGTCGCTCAAGGTGAGGGTGCGGTTCGTCTGGTAGGCCGCGGTGCCACGCGCCTCTTCACCGATCTCGATCAGGCCGGTGTACACGCTGGCTGCGTGGTCTTGCACCGCCCCCTTGAACAGCAGGTCGGAGTTGGTGTGGGGCGCGACGTGGCTCTGGATGACGCGGAAGTCGTGCATCTGGTCGCCGTCGGCGAAATACAACGCCACCTGACGTGTCGATGCACCACGGCCGACCGACCGGGCTTCGGTGCGCACGCGGGCGTAGTCGCCACCGAGCGCCACGGTGGCGAGGAGCAGATCGCTGTCCCGGCCACTCTCGGCCTGCTGGTGCCCGATCGACCAGACCTCGTCGTTGAGCTCGTTCACGGCCAGGTAGCGCACCCGAGCCGCCTGACCGACGCGAACGTGGAGCACGGGAAGGGTGAGCGCTGCTCCCCCACCGGCGGAGCGGAACCGCTCGACCACGGTGACCTCGCTGTCGGCACCGGCGTCGATGACCAGTCGGGGCGCGGTGAGCGCACCCCCGCCCGGGATCGAGTGCGTGATGACGATCGGTTCGTCGACGACGCTGCCGGGCGGCACGGTGACGGCGATGCCGGCGCCGAGCTCGGCGTTCAGCGTCGCGAACACGTCGGGGCGATCGTCGAACAGCGGAGCGGCGCCGGACGCGTCGACGAGGGCGCCCGCGTCACCGTCGACCTCGACATCGTGGGTCGACGGGGTGAACCGGGCCAGGTCGAGGTCGCCGATCCGGCTGTAGCGCCAGATCTCCTCGTCGGTCGTCGGCAGCTCGACGGCGTCCAGGCGGGAGGGATCGAGAACGGACATCGCCGCCGAATTCTACTACCGGGATAGTGGAAATCCGACGAGCGAATGTGCGCCCGATCGACCGATCAGCCGCCGCGTCGGCGGCGGAAGAACCGCTTCAGCCGACCGCCGCGTGCCGATGCCGCCCGTTCGGCTTCGACCTCGGCCTTGATGCGCGCGCCGACCGAGTTCAAGATGTCCTCGGCCTCGTCGAGCAGCGCTGCCGCCGAACCGTCGTCGAGGCCCGCCGGCTCGGGCGGGGTGGGCGGCACGACGAGCGAGCCGTGGGTCCACGCGACGTCGGCGAGCCGGCGCTCGTACTTCGGACAGTCGTCGGGACAGCGCCACGGGGCGTCGGGGGCGAGGTCGAGGTTGCACTTCCGGACGGTGTCCCCGTTCGGGTAGGTGCGGCTCTCGAAGTTCTTGCACTCCGTCCGCATCGGCATGCCAGGCAGGCTATCCGGGCGACGACCGGTGGTTCGGTCAGAGCCCGTACAGCGCGGCGATGTCCGGTCGGCCCGCGACCATCACGTCGGGGTCGGGGCACGGGTCGTCGACGGGCGCACCGGGGGCCATCGGTTGGGCACACGGACGATCGTCGAAGGCACGCACGTGGCGCGAGATCCAGTCCGCGACGCCCCAGGACCCGAGCGTCGTCTCGTGGACGCCGTCGCTGTAGAACCAGCCCACCGTGCCGGCCGTGTAGGCGTCGAAGTACCACCGGCGGACGCCGGGATAGTCGCCGGACGCGATCTTGGCCTCGAGGATCCGGTTCATCTCGGCGTAGTTCGACCGTCCACCGCCGCTGGGAAGCGTGTAGCCGACGTCGGATCGGTAGTCGACCCACGCGATGTGGTGGAAGCCCTGTGCGCGGGCGGCCGCGTAGACCACGTCGAAGTCGCTCGAGAACGTCGAGTGCCAGTCGTTGTAGCCGGTGGCGATCACGAGCATGTCCTCCGGTCCCGCCGGCGGGAGGACGGCGATCTGACCGGCGGCCGTCCGGGGCGCGTACCCCTCGCGCCCGCGGCACGACGAGCGGACGAGCCGGCGGCACGACTCGAGGATCGGGACCGCCTCGAAGCCCTGCAATCCGCCGAGCGCGCCGTTCCAGCGCATGCCCGCGCCGGCCGAGTCGCTGATGATGGTGACCCGGCGGTCGCCGGGCGGGTCGTTGCGCGGCGCCGGCCCGGACGCGGTGAGGGCGTCGCCCGTGAACCAGCCGGTGACGTCGACGACGAGGTGCGTCGCCTCGAACGCGTGGATCGCGAGGCCGCGGTCGGAGACGCGGGCCAGGATCTGGTTCGCGGCGGTCGTGTCGGCGACGTAGTTGAGCGCCGACGTCGCCGGCCGCGGCGTGCCGGCCGGCATCACGACGAGGTGGCCGGCGTCCTCGGCGCGCGTGACCGTCACGTTCACCGCCACGGCGGCGGCCGCGCCGTCCGTCACGGCGTCGACCGACCACTCACGGGTGCCGTGGTCCCAGAGCCGTGGTCCGCCGTCGACGCCTGCCGGGAGCCGCGTGTCGAAGAGCCGCGTCGGCGACACCGGCACGAACAACCCGTCGTCGGAGGCCGGCGCCGACGAACCGGTGAAGTACCCCTCGACGTCGACCACGACATGGTTGCCGCGCACGCTGGCGACGTCGAACCGACCCCGATCGACGGGGACGATCGTCGACGCCGCCCGCGCCTGCCCGACACGATCGGCGTTGAGGGCCGAAGCCAACGGGCGCGGCGAACCGGTGGCGTAGGCGGTGAAGGCGTCGGGGCCGGTCGTCTCGGCCGTGGTGAGGTTGATCGCCACGGCGATCGCGTCATCGGGCACGCCCGCGCTGCGTGTGTCGACGGTCAGCGCCGCACCGGGCGACGGCCGACCCGTCTCACGGGTGTCGGTCACCCGGGCGCTCTCGATCGGCACGAACCTGCCGGCGCGCGCCTCGTCGGGTGCCGGCACGAAGGCGGCGGTCACGTCGACCACGACGTCGGTGTTCGCCGACGTCGACACGGCGATCGCACCGTCGTCGAGCGCGAGGAGCTGCAGGTTCGCGATCACGTCCCCGGTGCGGTAGTTGACGGCGGACGTGTCGGTCGCGGCGCCGTTCGCCGGTGCAGCGGTCAGAAAGCCCGGTGCCGACGGTTCGACGGCCGTGATCGTGAGCGCCGCCGCGGTGGCGTCGTCGGGCACGTCGCACTCGCCGGCGACCTCGACGACGACGCTCGAACCGGCGCCGAGACGGTCGCCGCCGCGGGTGTCGAGCAGCCGACACGGCGCGATCGGCACGAGCACGGTCGGCGTCGGCGAGGCGGTGGCAGCGGTCGCAGGCCCCGCGAGCGGGACCGCGGCGACGAGCGACGCCACGAGCGCAACGACGACGGCGAGCGCCGATCGCGTGACGCGGTGCGGCGCGGGCAGCGTCGGGTTGCGTCGGCCCGGGTACGTGACACGTCGGCGCATGGTGAGATCATCGGCTGCGCCGAGCGTTCGGTTGAACACGCCGCGTACCGTGTCACGGCGCGGGTCGCGCTGCAAGTCAGCCGACGGAGCCTTCCATCTGCAGCTCGATGAGCCGCGACCATTCGACCGCGTACTCCATGGGGAGGGTGCGGGTGATCGGCTCGATGAAGCCGTTCACGACCATGCCCATCGCCTGCTCCTCGGAGAGGCCACGGCTCGTCAGGTAGAAGATCTGCTCGTCGGCGATCTTGCTCACCGTCGCCTCGTGGCCGATCTGGGCGTCGCGCTCGCCGACCTCCATGTACGGCAGCGTCTTGCTCACCGAGTCCTCGTCGAGCAGGAGCGCGTCGCATTCGACATGGCTCTTGCAGCCGTGCGCGCCCTCGTCGACGCGGACGAGCCCGCGGTAGGTGGTGATGCCGCCGTCCTTGCTGATCGACTTGGACACGATCTTCGAGCTCGTGTTCGGCGCGGCGTGCACCATCTTGGCGCCCGCATCCTGGTGCTGACCCTCGCCCGCGTAGGCGACCGACAGGACCTCACCGGTGGCGCCCTCGCCGACCAGGTAGACCGCCGGGTACTTCATCGTCAGCTTCGAGCCGATGTTGCCGTCGATCCATTCCATGTGGCCGTGCGCCTCGACCCGAGCCCGCTTGGTGACCAGGTTGTACACGTTCGGCGACCAGTTCTGGAT
>JAUHYJ010000131.1 GCA_030425785.1 Acidimicrobiia bacterium
GTGGAGCTCGCCGGTGTACACCGGATCGTCGTAGAGCTCGACACTGACCTCGGTGCACCCGGTCGCGGCGGCCGTCTCCGGCACGATCGTGGCCGGTTCGGCGGTGCCGGGTTCGTCGTACAGCACCGTGACGAGCCCGCCGGGAACCGACCAGGACTCCTCGAACGTCCGGAGGTCGGGTGACGCCTGGAGGAATGACACGTCGAGCGTCAGCTCGTCCGAGCCGAACCACTCGTTCCAGCTCTCGGGCACCAGCATGCGGACGTCGCCGGCCTGGTTCGCGACCGGGATCAGGTCCCAGGTGATCAGCTCGGTGACCACCGGTTGGAGCTTGGCGGCCTGGGCGTCGAGGGTGTCGATCGGGGAGTCGCACGACTCGGACAGGAACTGCTGCAGCCTTGCCATGAGGCTCGTGTACTCGTCGACGACGGGAGTCACCTCCTCGACCGCTTCGTCCGGAATGGTCTCGACGTCGAAGTCGTAGTCGGCGAAGAACTCGCCGATCTCATCGACGAGGAAGACGGCCCGTTCCGGCTCGGCGGCCAGCTCCGCCGGCGCCGACTCCGCCGCTGCCACGACCGTGAAGGCCAGGAACCGCACGGCGGCTTCGACGGCCTCGGGCGACGGGTCGTCGACGCGGTCGAGGACCGCGTTCGCGATGTAGGTCTGCTCGCTGTCGAAGCAGAACTGCGCCAGGTCGTCGGTCACCGGAGCGGTCGAAGGCGCGGTCGTCGGGGTCGTGGCGAGCGGCGCCGTCGTCGGCGGTGGCGCCGTCGTGGCGGGCGCCGTGGTCGGTGGCGGGGCGGCCGCGGTGGTCGGTGGCGTCGTCGTGGCGGGCGCCGTGGTCGGTGCCACGGTGGTGGCCGCCGACGTCGAGGGTGTCGCGGTGTCGGTCGTCGACGATGCCTCGTCGCCGCCGCCACACGCCGACAGCGTGATCGCCGTCACGGCGATCACGCTGGCGATTCGTCCGGTCCCGCAGTGCATCTCACCACCGTACGCCGTGAGGGTGCGGCGGCGGTGAGATGCTGCGGTGTCGGTGCTGGTTCGAGATCAGCTGGTCGGCCGGCGGCGAGCGAGACGACCGACGAACACTCCGCTGCCGATCAGCAGCAGGGCGACGACGACCATCGTGTTCGTGCCGTCCGACCCCGTGCGGGGGAGCTCGGCGAGCACCGTCGTCGGGCTCGCCGACCCGACGAGGGTCGTGGTCGTCGCGGCCAGCGTCGTGGCGACCTGCGACCTGCCGCCGGTCGCACCGGCGATGGGCGACATGTCGCAGACCTCGCCGACGGTGGGCTCGCAGGACAGCTGGGTGTTGACGGCGTTCGTGAGCCGGTTGGCCAGCGGCGTCACCTGCTCGTAGGCGCCGATGACCCGGGCCTGGTTGACGACGGCCTCGTCGGGGAGGACATCGTCGACCCGCACGAGCAGGGTGATCAACGGCGCCGTGGCGCCTGGCGCCAGCGCGTCGGCGAGGGTGCACCGCACGAGCTGCGGCTTGGCCGACTCGATCAGTGTGCAGGTGCCGCCGTCACCCGCGACGTCGTAGCCGAGGTAGGACACGGCGTCGGGCAGCCGGTCGTCGACCGTCACCGGGTTGAGCGTGACCGCACCGGTGTTCTCCACCTCGAGCGTGTAGCTGAGCTCGTCGCCGTTGAAGATCAGCGTCGACGACACGTCCTTGTCGATCGTGACCGAGGCGAACGAGTTGACGATCACGACGCTGATCGTCTCGCCGCGGTGGCCGTCGAGCACGAAGGTGTTCGGATCGATCGAGGTGCCGGCGGCGCCGCCGTCGTCGATCTCTTCGATCTGGTACTCGATACCGAGCGGGTTGTACGTCGAGGGCAGCGGGATCGTGGCCGTCTGGTTGTCGGCGAGCTCGAAGGTCGCTTCCTCGGCGAACGACGCGCTCTGGCGGTCGCCGGACACGACCAGGCGGGACACCCGGATCGTGTAGAGGGTGTCGGCGCCCGGCGCCGGGCCCTGGACGTCCTTGGTGAACTCGACCTCGATCTGGCAGATGTCGCCGTTGCGCGTGAGGTCGGTCGTCGACGTGTCGAGCGGATCGGCGGTGTCGACGACGGTGCCGTCGACCGAGATCGCGAGCCCGTTCTCGTCGGCATCGATGACCCGGCTCTCCAGCGCCGGGATGACGACCGAGCCGCCGTCCCAGGTCACGGTGATCGCCGTGCTCTCCGGGTTGAAGATCTCGTACCAGTAGCTCGTGAACTGATCGTTCGCGTCGATCTCGACGCAGAGCGCCTGCGCCGTGATCGCCGGCGGCTGGCAGTTGGGGTCGTCGGCCGACAGGTCGGGGTTCCACTCACAGGGTGGGAAGCAGTTGGGGTCGTCGGCGGGGAGTTGGTCGTCGTACTCGCACGGCGGCTGGCAGTTGGGGTCGTCGGCGGGGAGTTGGTCGTCGTACTCGCACGGCGGCTGGCAGTTGGGGTCGTCGGCGGGGAGTTGGTCGTCGTACTCACATGGCGGCTGGCAGTCGGGGGAGTCGGGGGGCAGCTGCGGGTCGTACTCGCACGGCACCGTCGTGCTGCTGGTCGTGCTCGTGGTGCTGGAGGTGGTGCTGGAGGTGGTGCTGGTCGTCGAGGTGGTGCTGGTCGTCGAGGTGGTGCTCGTCGTGCTCGTCGTCGAGGTGGTCGTCGTCGTACAGCCGGTCGGCTTCGTCACCGACGTCGAGCGGGAGTCGGTGTAGAACTTCTCCCACTTCCAGCCGTTCCAGCGGTAGTAAGACGCGGTGACGGTCTCGGTGGCGGAGGCGTCGTCAGCAGCGTGCACCTCGGATCGCGTGAACACGTTCTCGATGTCGCCCGGCTGGAGGCCGGTCGGGCTGTACACGCCCGAGGGGATGTCGATGCCCCACCTCACGTTGGGCTGATCGGCCCAGTTCGACACGGTCCAGTCGACCGTCCACGATCCGTCGTCGTTGCAGACCGTCTCGCCGGTGATGACCGGGTGATGGGCCGATGCCGTCGCGGGCAGGAGCAAGAACCCGCCGATGATGATGCTCAGAACGGTGATGATGCGCCGCATGTGTTCCTCTCGAGTGCGCTGCGTGGTGTGTCGTCGTACCACGTGTCGTCGCCAGATGTCGTATCGATTCACGCAGAGTACTCATGAATACCCCCCCAATGTCAAGATTATGCAAGATGATTGAGGAACCCGTGAATGCCGCCGGTGTCATTTCACGGAACGAATGAATCTGAACGCTCTGAGTGGTCGCCCGCTCGACGGCGTCGGCGCAGGGGCTCAGCCGGTGCGCGGTGCGCGTCCCGGCCGGACGAGCCCCGTGTCGTACGCGGCCACGACGGCCTGCACGCGGTCGCGGACCTCGAGCTTCAGCAGGATCCGGCTCACGTGTGTCTTCACGGTCGTCTCGCCCAGGAACAGCTCGCCGGCGATCTCGGCGTTCGACATCCCGTTCGCCATCAGGACGAGCACTTCGCGCTCGCGTTCGGTCAACTCGTCCATGCCGCGGTGTGGTGTCAGCTCGCCGGAGCCGGCGACGAACTCCTCGATCAGACGCCGGGTGACCGACGGCGCGAGCAGGGCGTCGCCACCCGCCACGACGCGCACGGCGTGCACGAGGTCGTCCGGCGGGGTGTCCTTGAGCAGGAACCCACTCGCCCCGGCCCGCACGGCGGCGTAGACGTACTCGTCGAGATCGAACGTCGTGAGGATCAGGACGCGCGCGTCCGACTCGCTCGTGATGACGCGCGTCGCCTCGATGCCGTCGACGCCCGGCATGCGGATGTCCATCAACACCACGTCGCTGCGATGGCGGCGCGCTTGCTCGATGGCGTCCTGACCGTCGCCGGCCTCGAACACGACGGTGATGTCGTGCTCCGACCCGAGGATCATCGTGAATCCGCTGCGCACCAGGAGCTGGTCGTCGACCACGCCGACGCGGATGCTCACCGCACGCCCACCACCGGCGCCGACGTCGACGGCACCTGCGTCGGGAGCAGGGCGAGGACTCGGAACCCGCCGCCGGGCCGGGGGCCGGCACGCAGCTCGCCCCCGAACAGCTCGACGCGTTCGCGCATCCCCACGATGCCCTGACCGGTGGTGGTGCTCAGCTCGGCGTCGCTGACGCCGACGCCGTCGTCGATCACCTCGATCCGGACGTCGGTCGGGCCGTAGGTGACGGTGACACGCGCCGAAGCGCCGTCCCCGCCGTGCTTGATGACGTTCGTCAGCGCCTCCTGGACGACCCGGAAGCCCGCCATGTCGACGCCCATCGGCAACGCCGGTCGCTCGCCGCGCACCTCGAGCTCGGTCGACACCCCGCTGTGGTGCGCGTGGTCGACGACACGCGCGACGTCCGCGAGGGTCGCCTGTGGCTGGAGGTCGGCGCCGTGATCGGCGTGACGCAGGAGGCCGAGGAGTTGGCGCATCTCGGCCAGGGCGTCGCGGCCCACGGCCTGGACGTTCGACAACGATCGGCGCGCGGCCTCGGGATCGGTGTCGATCGCCCGCTCGGCCGCGCCGGCCTGGACGACCATGACGCTGACGCCGTGCGCGACGACATCGTGCATCTCGCGTGCGATGCGGGCGCGCTCGTCGAGGACCGCCTGACGTGCCAACAACTCGCGCTCGGTCTCGGCGCGCTCGGCGCGGGCCTGCAGCTCGGCCATGCGTCGGGCCCGGTCGTAGACGGCCTCACCCACGAAGCTCGCGGTCAGGTGCACGGTGACGACGCCGACCAGTGCGACCGGCGGCAGGTCCTCGCCGGGCGACAGCACGCCGAGCAGGGCGATCAGCGTGAGCAGGGCGTTGGCCGCCGCGGCGCGGCGCCACACGAGTCGGCGATCGGGGCCGCCGTGGGCGACGGCCGCGTAGAGCGCCAGCACCGTGAAGATGTCGAAGTTGCTCGGGTAGTCGGCGACCCAGAAGGCGATCGTGAACGCCAGCATCCCGGCCACAGCAGGCCAGACGCGGGCGCGCCGGAAGGCCAGACAACCCGTCGATCCGAGGATCAGGACCAGCCCGATGGCGTCCTGGCTGCGCTGGGACCCGGTCGGCTCGGCCGCGTAGTAGCCGGCGATCGCCAGGACGCCGACGACGCCGGCGACGGCGACGTCGACCGCCATGGCGTGGTCGCGTGCCCAGTCGTGCAGGCGCCGCCACGATCGAGGGAGCGGTGTCATCGTCGACCACGGTAGTCACCGGGCCCGGTCCTCGCCGTCGGCCGTCGGGACGATCGCCGGTCGTCCCGAGGGATGACCGCCGCGGACCCGCGACCGCTGTGGTTGGCGTCGGCGGCCGGAGCTGCGACGCTGGTGGCATGGCGTTGCGGGATGCGAACATCGCGAGGATGGGCGACGGGCTCTTCGACGTGCTCATCGTCGGAGCCGGGATCAACGGCGCCGTCTCCGCGGCCGCGCTCGCCGGCCGCGGCGCGTCGGTGGCATTGATCGACCGTGGCGACTTCGCCGGGTTCACCAGCCAGGAATCGTCGAACCTCGTCTGGGGCGGGTTCAAGTACCTCGAGAACTACGAGCTCCCGCTGGTGTTCGACCTGTGCCGCTCGCGCAACCGGTTGATGCGGGCCTATCCGGACAACGTCCGCGAGATCGGCTTCCTGGCCGCGCTCGACGAGACCGCTCCGTACCGGCCGTGGTTCGCAGCGCTCGGCGCGACGGGGTACTGGATGATCGGCCTGTTCGGCACCAAGCGGCCGCGGCTCTACGACGCCGCCGAGATCAAGGACCAGGAACCGGCGATCGACACCACGAACGTGCGTGGCGGCATCGAGTATCACGACGCGTACCTGATCGACAACGACTCCCGCTTCGTGTTCTCGTTCGTGCGCTCCGCGGTCGAGGCGGGTGCGAGCGTCGCCAACTACGTCGAGTTGCTCGACGCGGAGCGGCGCGACGGCCGATGGATCGCTCGGCTGCGGGACGTCGACAGCGGCGAGGAGTTCACGACCTCGGCCCGCACCATCGTCAACGCGGCCGGCCCGTTCGTCGACGGGCTCAACCAGGCGTGGCACAACACGACCGAGCACCGGATCGTCTACTCGAAGGGCATCCACCTGGTGGTGCCCCGGCTCACGACCAACCGTCACGATCGGGTGCTCGCCTTCTTCGACGACACCGAGCGGCTCTTCTACGTGATCCCGATGGGCCGGCGGTCGGTCATCGGCACGACCGACACCCGGGTCGACACCCCGTTCACCCACGTCACCGACGACGACCGCAACTTCCTCCTCGATCAGATCAACGCCCGGCTCGACCTCGAGCGGCCGCTCACCGTCGACGACGTCATCGCCGAGCGCTCGGGGGTGCGACCGCTCGTGGTGCAGCGAGGCTCGGGTGAGCAGCGTGATGTCGACTGGACGTCGCTCAGCCGGAAGCACGAGATCGAGCGCGACGACGATCAGGCGATCGTCACGGTCTTCGGCGGCAAGCTCACCGACTGCCTCAACGTCGGTGAAGAGGTCTGCGAGGAGATCGAGCACCTCGGCGTGCCGCTCGAGCGCGACCTGCACAACTGGTACGGCGAACCGGCGAAGGCCACCCGCAAGGAGTTCTACCGCCAGGCCCGACTGATGAAGCTCGACCGGTTGCGCACCAAGCCCGAGACCGAGCCGCTCAGCGACCGTCTGTGGCGCCGTTACGGACGTCGGGCGTTCGACCTGCTCGAGATGATCCGCGCCGACCCCACGATGGGTGAGGACATCATGGGGTCGGCCGATTACCTGCGGGCCGAGCTGTACAACGCCGCCGAGCACGAGATGATCGTGCGGCTCGACGACTTCATGCGGCGGCGCTCGAAGATCGACCTCGTCGTCCACGACGAGGCGATCGTGTCGTCGCCCGGCCTGCGAGAGGTCGCCGAGATCCTGTTCGGCGCCGACGCGGACCGTCGACTCGACGAGTACCTCGCCGCCCGCTGACCGACGCCGGCACGTGGCGTCGACCGTCGACCCGGCGTTCAGTCGCGCGAGTCGTGGGCGCGGTGGGGGGTGACCGGGAGCAGGCCCACCGTGCGGTCGTCGACCAGTTCGGCCTGCACGTCGACGATGAGGTGCGCGGCGGCGTAGGTGTAGAGGCACACGACGCCGTCCGCCGGCGCCGCGATGGCGAGGTTCGCGGTCGCCGAGCCCGGCACGTAGTTGACGTTCGACGTCTGCGGCTCGCCGTCGACCAGGTCGTCGCAGTCGCCGATCCAGGCGTGGCCGGGGCCGTCGGGCTGGTCGACGGTCAGCGTGACCGCGACGCCCGCCGCCTCGGTGCCGAGGTCGAGCTCGATGACCTCGCCGGCGCCGGGCTTGTCGTCACACCAGGCGTCGGTGCACTCGCGCGTGTCGAGCCGGCGTTGCGCAGCGGCGACCTGCCACCCGAGGCCGGCCTCGCCCGCGTCCTCACTTGCGTCCTCGTCCGCGTCCTCGGCCGCGTCCTCATCCGCGTCCTCACTTGCGTCCTCGGCCGCGTCGTCGGCGCTGTCGGCCACGAGGCGTCCGAGCTCGTCGACGATGACGTGGGTGGTCGTGTAGACGCTGACGCAGCTGCCCGGCTCACCGTTGTCGACGAGCGCGAGGTTGGCCCGTGCCAGGTCCGCGACGTAGTTGATGTTCGAGAACTCGGCGCTCTCGACCACGTCGCACCTGCCCGCCGACGCGTGCCCGGGGCCGACGCCGCCCGTCACGGTGAGGTTGACGATGCGGGGTGCGTCGTCGTCGGTGCGCACCTGGGTGAGACCGCGGTCGGAGACGGGGCCCTCGACGCAGTCGTTGCCGCGGCACGTGCCGTCGATGCGGGTGTCGGTCAGGCGCACCGGGGTGCTCGGCTCGAACCAGCGGCGCTCGTCGCCGGAGGTCGTGAGGAAGCCGACGACGTCGACGATCGAGTGGACGGCGGCCGATCGGTAGACGCAGAACGATCCCTCGTCGAGCGGGACGATCGCCATCGCCGCTGCCGTCTCGCCGGCGCCGAAGTTGACCGCCGACGTGCCGCGCTCGGGTTCGACCGCGCCGCACGGCTCGAGCGTGAGGAAGCCGGCGGCCGCGGGGTCGGTCGCCGTCAGGTTGACGAACGCCGCGACGGCTTCGTCGGGCGCGTCGGTGTCGACGCGGAGACGCCACCCGGCCCCCGGGCGGGCGTCGAGGCTGCATCGCTCGACGGTCTCGCCGTCATCGGCCACCGTCTCGATGCACTGGGCGTTCGGGTCGTCGCGCAGGTTGACATCGGCGATCGCCCGGGCCTGCTGGGGCGTGCCGCGGAACTCGAAGTGCGGGGGATCGCGGTGCACCGTCGTGCGCTCGGTGTCGAGCGTCTGACAGCCGCTGTTCCAGCCGTAGCCACCCCAGTACAGGCCCCACTTCTCGGCGGTCTGGATCACCCACCGCGGCATGTCCGTGACGATCGGGGTGCGGCACGCGGTCTGGCCGTCGATCGACGCGTAGCTACGGATCGGGTTCGCGGCCGCGTTGATGTCGATCGCGAGGCCCCACGCGTGGAGCGAGAGGTCGCGCGGGTCGCCCGACGGGCAGCTCCACCCGCCGTTGCCGCTGGTGCAGCGGAACGAGTAGCCGCCGGCGTCGCGGATCCGG
>JAUHYJ010000805.1 GCA_030425785.1 Acidimicrobiia bacterium
AGCCGATGCTGCAGGGGTCCGACGACGAGTTCCAGGCGGCGATCGGCGCCGTCTTCGAGCAGATGGCGGGTCCGCTCGCCGGTCACGAGCGCGAGCGCGTCGACGGGCTCCGTCGAGCGGAGCAGGACGTCGTGCTCGGCGTGTGGGACCTCGTGTTCACCGCCACGGTCGACGAGCTCGACGCCGTCGTCGACGAGCTGGCCGGGGCGATCACGGCGCCGTACCTGTCGCTCCACGGCATCGACCCCGGGCCCGACTACGCGGAGTGGCTCGAGGGTCGCATCGCGTCGGCGTCGGTCGAGGTGTGGCCCGATCTCGGCCACTACCCGCACCTGATCGAGCAGGACCGGTTCGTCGCCCGCGTGCTCGAGTTCGATCCTGCGTCGCCGTGAGCGTCACGGGGAGCGGCTCGGCGACGGTCAGGCCAGCGGGTCGGGACGACCGATCGCCGTCGTGACCGTCTGCCAGGCGAGGTCGACCTGCGCCTGGGTGAGCGAGGCCGGTCCGAGGCCGTCGGTCCAGGTGCGCAGCGACCGCCCGTCGACGGCGATCGCACCGGGCACCGTGTCGGTGGCGACCTCACCGCCGGTCGTGGGGCCCCAGTGCACGGTGACGAGGAGGTCGCTCGACATCGCGCACCGGGAGAGCGCATCGTCGAGTTCGCCGCGCACGATGGCGGCGCGGGCGGTCGCGTGGGGGTCGGGCGCGTCGGTTGGGCCGACGGGCGGTGCGTCCATGGTGGTCAGCAGCGCGTAGACGCCCGGCGGGCCGATCAGCACGTGCTCGACCCCGCCGAGCTTCTCGGGTGCGATCTCGTACACGATCCGCCAGGGCGGCGCCGGCAGCTCACGCAGCGCCGAACTCGTCAGCCGCGCGCCGGCGGCGGAGGCGCCCACGTCGTCGGCCGAGGTCGCGGCGCCGTCGCGCAGTCGACGTGCCCAGGTGAAACCGACCGGGATGATCACGGCGAGCGCGACGACGGGGATGATGATGCCGGGTCCCATCACCGTCGATTGTCGCAGACCCGCGACGCCGGATCGGTGACCGCCGAGTGGCCGGTCGCCGGCCGGTCACCGGCCGGTCAGGCCGGTGCGACGTCGATGAATTCCTGCATCCCGTGCGCCAGGAGATGGTCGTCGACGACGCAGTTGAGCTGGTGGATGCCCGCTTGTTCGAACAGCACGGTCAGCTCGAGCACGTCGCCCGGCGCCACGGCCGCGGCCGTGCCGAGCGTGGTGCCGTCGGGGCCGACCACGCGCAGGTCGTGGTTGAGGGTGCCGGTGTTGTCGACCACGAAGGTCACCTCGTCGCCGACGGTGAAATCGGGAACCGAACCGGTCACGAGGTAGCGGTACTCGTCGCCGCTGTCGTCGATGTGGAGCGGGACCTCGTACGACCTCACCGGCGCCGGCGCAGCGTCGCCGTCACCGCCGCAGGCCGCGAGCGGGAGTGCGAGGACGACGAGCAGTGTGCGTGCGGCTCGGGAGATCGTCCTTCGCGTGCTCGTCGTGCGCGTGCTGGTCATGGTCGTCGTGCGCGTGTGCATCGGTGACGCGGTCGCTCGAGCGGCTCGCCGAGTTCCCGACGTGTTCGGCGCGACGGGTTCGGCGGGCGTTTCGGCGGCTACGGTCTTTACATGGTGAAAGGCAAGCCGGTGTTCACCTACAGCTACCGCGACGCCGTCATCGACGGGCACCTCGTCGACCACGAGCCGCCGATCCGGATCGCGACCAAGCTGCTCCGGGAGGGCATCGCGTTCAAGGCCGGCGGGGAGG
>JAUHYJ010000132.1 GCA_030425785.1 Acidimicrobiia bacterium
CCGGCCGCAAGGTCTCGAGCGGCACCCTGATCCGACTCGCGCACGACGTGCCGAACATCGTCGGCGTGAAGGACGCAGCCGCCGATCCGGCGGAGTCCGCCCGCGTGATCGCTGCCACGCCCGACGACTTCGAGTACTACTCGGGTGACGACAAGCTCACCTTGCCGTTCCTGTCGGTCGGCGCCGTCGGCACCATCGGTGTCGCGACCCACTGGACCGGCCCCGACCACGTCGACATGTTCGACGCCTGGGAGCGCGGCGATGTCGCCGGCGCACGGGCGGCGAACGCCCGCATGCTCGAGAGCTTCGCGTTCGAGACGGGCGACGAAGCACCCAACCCCATCCCGACCAAGGCGATGCTGCGGACCCTCGGATGGCAGGTCGGCCAGTGCCGCCTCCCCGTCGGTGACGCACCCGACTGGGTCGAATCACGAGCCCGCGAAGTGTGGGCGAACCTGGAGGCAGCCCGTGGCTGAGCCCGTACGCGTCGTCTTTCTCGGAGGTCTCGGTGAGATCGGCCGCAACTGCATGGCGATCGAGCAGGGGAGCGGCGACGACCGCGCCATCGTGCTCATCGACTGCGGCCTCATGTTCCCCGACCCCGACATGCACGGCATCGACCTGGTGCTGCCCGACTTCACCTACCTGCGCGACCACGCACGGTCGATCGTCGGCCTGGTGGCGACGCACGGCCACGAGGACCACGTGGGTGGCATCCAGTTCCTGCTGCGTGACGAGTCCGGCATCGGTCACCTCCGTGACGACCCGCTGCCGATCTACGGTGCCCGCCTCACCCTCGGGCTGGCGCGCAACCGCATCGAGGAGGCCGGCCTGCTCGGCCGCTGCGACATGCGGCCGGTCGCCGACGGCGACCGCGTCGACGTCGGGCCGTTCGGGATCGAGTTCATCCCCGTGACGCACTCGGTGCCGCACTCGCACGCGATCGCCGTCCACACCTCGCAGGGCATCGTGCTCCACAGCGGCGACTGGAAGCTCGACCTCACCCCGGTCGACGGACGTCGCACCGACCTGTCCCGCATCGGCCAACTCACCGCCGGCGACGGCATCCGGCTGCTGCTCGCCGATTCGACCAACGCGGAGGAGCCGGGTCACGCACCGAGCGAGTCGAGCGTCGGCGCGGTGCTCGCCGGGTTGTTCGCCCAGCACCGCGATCGCCGCATCATCACGGCGAGCTTCGCGAGCCACCTGCACCGGATCCAGCAGATCGCCGACGCCGCGATCGGCGCCGGGCGCAAGGTCGCGACGCTGGGGCTGAGCATGAAGAAGAACGTGCGCCTCGGCCTCGACCTCGGGGTGATCTCGATCCCCGATTCGGCGATGATCGACATCGAGGACATCGACCGGTACGAACCCGGCGAGGTCTGCGTGATCTCGACCGGTTCGCAGGGTGAGCCGATGTCGGCGCTGTCGCTGCTGGCGCGCGGCGAGAACAAGTTCGTGAAGCTCAGCGAGCACGACACCGTGATCCTGTCGAGCCATGCGATCCCCGGCAACGAGAGCAACGTCAACAAGGTGATCGACGGCCTGCTGCGGCGTGGCGCCGAGGTCGTGCACTCCGGCGTGGTCGACGTGCACGCGACCGGGCACGCGCAGGCGGACGAGATCAAGACGTACCTGTCGCTCGCGAAGCCCGAGTGGTACGTCCCGATCCACGGCGAGTTCCGCCACATGGTCGCCAACGCCCGCCTCGGCGAGCTCATGGGCATCCCGCGGCAGAACGTCGTGCTGTGCGAGGACGGCGACGTCGTCGAGCTGTCCGACGACGGGCTCGAGCACGCCGGCCGGGTGCCGTCCGGTTACGTGTACGTCGACGGCACGATCGGCGACGTCGGGCAGGGGGTGATCCGCGATCGCCGCGTGCTCGGCGAGGAAGGCGTGGTCGTCGTGGTCGTCACGGTCGACATCCAGACCGGCAAGGTCATCACCGGCCCCGACATCATCACCCGGGGCTGGGTCTACGCCCCCGAGGCCGAGGATCTGCTCGACGAGGCGTGCGACCGCGTGGCCGCCGCCGTCGAATCGGCGCTCCAGAAGGGTGAGCGCGACGTCGAAGCGCTCGAGCGCGACGTGCGACGAGCGACGGGCAAGTTCGTCAACGAGCGCACGCGACGCCGGCCGATGATCGTGCCGGTCGTCATGGAGACGTGAGTCGGGGCCGTCCGGCAGCCCGGCTCCTCGTGGCCACGTCCGCCGTGCTCGTCGCTGCCTGCTCGGGCGACGAGGCACCGCCGGCGGCCGCCACCGTCGAGTTCGTGACCAACGACGTCCGCTGCCTCGACGCACCGATCGGGCCCGAACCGGCGCTCGGGCTCCTCGACGGCGCCATCGCGGCACTGGAGGCCGAGTACGGGCCTGAGCCCGAGCTCTACGAGCTGAGCGTCGACCGGCAGCGTGTCTCGATGGTGGTCGCGGTCGACGGCGACGCCGAGCAGTCGTTCTGGTGCGGCGACGCCGGCTATGCCCTGCCCGAGAACCTCGGTGAGGCCGATGGGGCCACCTTCGGGCCGGATGCGCTCGACGTCGAGGTCGACACCGTCTTCGACGGGGTGCGCGAGGAGCTCGACGACCCCGAGATCGTCGAGCTCGTGGCGGTCGGCAACCCGGATGGTTCCGCCCGGCTCGGGCTGTCGGTCCAGTCCGCATCGGGCGGCGTGCTCTTCGTCGAGGTGAACCCGAGCGGCGCCGTGCTGAGCGTCCAGGCGCTCTGAGCACACCGGCGCGCAGCGATGCGCCGATCTGTGCGCACGGCATTGGTACCGTGGCAGCGGTCATGTCCCAACGTCGCAACACCCCCAGCCAGCGATCTCGCAGCTCGTCGTCCGGTCGTTCCTCCGGTCGTTCCTCCGGCGCGTCGAGCGGCGGTTCGAACCGGCGCGCCCAGTCCGGTCTTCGACAGGCGGTCGACGGTCGTGAGCACGACTTCCTCGGCCTGGTGCTGATCGGCGCGGCCGTGTTGCTCGGCCTGGCGATGTACCTCGACCTCGCGGGTCCGCTCGGACGTGGCATCGAAGCGTTCGTCGGCTGGTTCCTCGGCCTCGGCCGCTATCTGCTGCCGGTGGTGTTGCTGGCCGGTGGCGTGTCGCTCGTGAAGGACGGCCGCTCGTCGAGCCCGATCCGGCTCGCCACCGGTTGGGGGCTCGCCTGGCTCGCGACCATGGGGTTCTTGCACGTCGTGCGCCCACCGGACTCGCTGAACCCGTTCGGAGTCGAGGACGATCAACGCTCGATCGTCGCTGCGGGCGGCTGGGTCGGTGCCGTCGTCGGCGGCCCGCTGGAGGCACTCGTGGCGTCAGCCGGGGCGATCGTGATCATGGTCGCCGTCTTCATCGGCGGCGCGCTGCTGGTGACCCAGACGTCGTTGCGGACGATGGCGATGCACACCGGTCGTGGCGCGGCGACCGTTGCCCGGCCGATCGGCCGCGCGGCCCGCAAGGCCCTGTCGGACCTGTCGACGCTCAGCAGTGAGCGCGGCGACGGCGAGGGTCGGTCACGGCGCGGGAAGCGTTCGGACGACGACGCCGAGCCGGCCGATGCCCGCCCCGGCGGTGGGACCGGCGTGGTCGGCGAGCCGCTGGCGCCGGCGCTGTACGACGGCGCCGAGGACGATGCGGCGATCTTCGCCCAGGCCAAGGCGCCGACGACGCGCAAGCGCAAGAAGGCGTCGGCCGAGCAGGCGGCGCTGCCGATCGACGGGCAACAGCTGGGGGAGTGGATCCTCCCGCCGCTCGGTCACCTCAAGCAGGCCGGACAGCAGGCCGTCAACATGGCCGAGATCGAGCGGCGCGGCCAGACCCTGCAGGAATCGCTCGCCCAGCACAACGTCGAGACCGAGCTGATCGGGATGACGGTCGGCCCGACCGTCACCCGCTACGAGCTCGAGCTCGGGCCCGGTGTCAAGGTCGCCCGCATCACCAGCCTCCAGAAGGACATCGCCTACGCGATGGCCGCGACCGACGTCCGCATCCTGGCGCCGATCCCCGGTCGCTCCGCGATCGGCGTCGAGGTGCCGAACCATCAGCGCCAGTTGGTGGCGCTCGGCGACCTGTTGGCATCGCCCGAGGCCGCCGAGGCCACGCATCCGCTCGAGGTCGCGGTCGGCAAGGACATCGCCGGCAAGGCCGTGTTCATGGACCTCTCGTCCACGCCGCACCTGCTCATCGCCGGTGCGACCGGAGCCGGCAAGTCGTCGGGCATCAACTGCATCATCACCTCGTTGCTGATGCGCACGACACCCGACCAGGTGCGCCTCATCCTGATCGATCCGAAGCAGGTCGAGATGGGCCAGTACCAGCGGCTGCCGCACCTGCTGACCGAGCCGGTCACCAACCCGAAGAAGGCCGCCAACGCCCTCGGGTGGGCCGTCAAGGAGATGGAGCGGCGCTACGACGTCCTCTCCGCGGTCGGCTATCGCGACATCACCGGCTACAACGAGGCGGTCGCCAAGGGCGAGATCGAGCCGCCTGCCGGCGTCGACCCCGACGACAACCCGTACGAGCACATGCCGTACATCGTCGTCGTCGTCGACGAGCTCAACGACCTGATGATGGTCGCCGCCCGCGACGTCGAGGAGTCGATCACGCGCATCGCGCAGAAGGCGCGTGCGGTCGGTATCCACCTGATCATCGCGACCCAGCGTCCCTCGGTGAACGTCATCACCGGTGTGATCAAGGCGAACGTGCCGGCGCGCATGGCGTTCGCGGTGTCGTCGCTGACCGACAGCCGCGTCATCCTCGACCAGCCGGGCGCCGAGAAGCTCGTCGGCAAGGGCGACATGCTCCTGCTGCCGGGCAACACGTCGGTGCCGAGCCGCATCCAGGGCTCGTTCGTCGGCGAGGACGAGGTCCGCAAGGTCGTCAAGCACTGGCGTGCGCAGGCGCCCGAGCCGGTCTACACCCAGAACGTCGAGGGCGAGGACGAGGGCGGTGCCCCGGCGGGCATGCAGCAGATGTCGCTCGATCAGGCGTCGCCCGGCGGGGTCGGCGGCACGATGGGCCTCGACGTCACGTCGGACGCGAATGCGTTCTCGGCCGGTGACGACGACGAGGACGCCGTGATGATGCGTCAGGCGATGGAGCTCGTCGTGCGCAGCCAGCTCGGATCGACGTCGATGCTGCAGCGCAAGCTCAAGGTCGGCTTCGCCCGCGCCGGCCGCATCATGGACCTGCTCGAACAGCGCGGGGTCGTCGGCCCCTCCGAGGGCTCGAAGGCCCGCGAGGTCCTGATGACCGTGGAGGAGTTCGAACTCCTCCAGCAGAACGGCTCCGTCTGACCCCTCCTCCGTTCTGGGCGGGAAATCGGACGCGATGACGTCGACATCCCCGCCCAGAACGAGGGATGATCAGCGTTCGAAGACCAGCTGGCCGGCGAGCCAGGTCTGGTCGATCTCGGCGCCGCCGATCTCCTCGCCGGCGATGGCCGTGATGTCCTGGTCGAGCACGATGAGATCGGCGCGCTGGCCGACCGCGATCGCGCCGGCGTCGTCGTCGAACGCCTGGTACGCGCTGCCCGCCGTGTAGGCACGGATCGCGTCGAGGATCGGGATCCGTTCCTCCGGGAGCCAGCCGCCCGCTGGCTCGCCGCGGCCGTTGAGACGGCTGACGGCGGTCGCGAGGCCGTCGACCGGGCGATGCGATGACACCGGCCAATCCGACCCGAAGCTGACCGGGGCGCCCGACCGCAGCAGGGTGCCGATCGGGTACTGCAGCGCCGAGCGCTCGGGGCCGAGCCGCGGGAACGTGAGGTCGAGCATCGAGTCGTCGTGCTGCGCCCACAGCGGTTCGAAGTTGGCGATCACACCGAGGGCGACGAAGCGCGGCCGGTCGTCGGGATGGACGAGTTGCGTGTGCGCGACCACCGGTCGACGATCGCGTCGACCGTTGCGCTGCTGGGCCGCCTCGATCGCATCGAGCGCCATCCGCACCCCGGCGTCGCCGATCGCGTGGATGTGGGTCTGGAAGCCGTCGGCGTCGAACGCGCACACGGCCTCGGTGAGCGCTTCGGGTGACCAGTTCGGCAGGCCGCACGAGTGCGGTGCGTCCTCGTACGGCTCGAGCAGCCAGCCGGTGCCGGCCTCGATGACGCCGTCGGCGAAGAACTTGATCGTGTCGGCGCTGACCCATCGACCAGCCGTGGCCGACGCACGGGATCGCCCGGCGAGGAAGTCGGGCCGCTGCTGTCGCCATCGTTCCGGCTCGGCGCGGAACGCCACGTTGATCCGCACCGTGGCCCGTCCTGACGCCGCGCCGTCGAGGTACACGTCGAGCTCCGCCGGTTCGACCGAGGCGTCCTGGGCCCACACGATCCCCGCCGCCGACATCGCCCGCATCGCCTCGACCAACCCGGCGTCCTGCATCGCCCGGTCGACCGTCGGCATCACGCCGTGGAACAGCTCGATGCCGCCGAACTCGAGGAACATCCCGACCGGCGTGCCGTCGCTGTCTCGGACGATCTCGCCGAGGGGCGGCTCGGCCGTGTCGGCGGTGATGCCGGCGGCTCGCATCGCGGCGGTGTTCGTCCACACGGCGTGGTTGTCGGTCGGGAAGACCGTGACGGGCACGTCCGGGCACACGGCGTCGAGCCACTCGGCGCGCCCGACGCCGCTCGGCAGGATGGCCGGGTCGTAGCAGTGCCCCACGATCCACGTCTCGTCGGGGTGCGCCTCGCGCCAGCGAGCCAGGGCTGCGAGGGTGTCGTCGAGGGTCGCCAGCCCCGTGAAGTCGAGCTCGAGCCGGTTCGTGCCGGCGTGCAGCGGATGGGCGTGCCCGTCGCGGAACGCGGGTAGCAGCGCCCGGCCCGTCAGATCGACGACACGATCGAACGTCGCCGCGTACTCGTGGGCGTCGTGGCCGACGGCGACGATCACGCCGTCGTCGACCGCGACCTGTGAGATGTCGCGCCGGCCGTCGAACGTGACGACGGGACCGTTGCGGAACAGCAGCGAGCTCATCGAGCAGAGTCAAGCACGCGCAGCGTCGCCGCGTGGGCTACAGCAGCTGGACGATCGCGTGGATGGTGAGACCGGCCAGCCCGCCGACGATGGTGCCGTTGATGCGGATGAACTGGAGGTCGCGGCCGACCTGGAGCTCCATGCGACGAGCGGTGGACTCGCCGTCCCAGCGTTCGACGGTCGAGCTGATGAGGTCGCTGACCTCGCTGCGGTAGTGCTCGACCACGTAGCCGACCGCGCGTTGCACCCAGTCGTCGACCTTGGCGCGGAGCTCGGGCTCGGCGAGCAGGCGTTCGCCGAGACGCTGCAGGCTCGTGGCCGCGCGTGCCCGCAGCTCGCTGTCGGGGTCGTCGGCCGCCTCGATCATCCCCTGCTTGGCGCCGAGCCACAGCGACTCGATCCAGGCCCGGAACTCGGGGTGGTCGAGGAGTTCGTCCTTGAGTTCCTCGCCCTTGGCGAGCATCTCGGGGTCGTGCTTGAGGCGCTCGGCGAGCACGGCCGTCCTGGTGTCGACCGATCGGCGCATCTCGTGGTTCGGGTCGGTGCGCACGTCGGTGAGGAACCGTCCGACGACGTCGTAGATCTTGCCGAGCACGCGGTCGTCGAGCGACTCGGGGACCCACCACGGGGACTCCTCGTACATTCGGTGCTGGAAGGTGTCGCGGTTGTCCTCGAGGAAGTTGCCGAGCCCGGTGACGACGGCGTCGAGCAGGCGCTGGTGGTGCCCGCCCTCGACCGACAGGTCGATCGCCTTGCCGACGAGCGGCGCCGCCGGCGTGGCGCGGATGCGACGCCGCGCGACACCTTCGAGGCCGTGCTGCACCTCGGCGTCGTCGAGCACCTCGAGCGCCCCCTTGACCACGTCGCCGAGGGCGCCGCTCGCCTTGGCGGCGTTGGCGGGCTCGGCGAGCCACGTGCCGAGCTTGGTGCCGATCTCGGCGCCGGCGAGCCGCTCGTCGAGGACCTCCTGGGTGAGGAAGTTGCTCTCGACGAACTTGCCGAGGCTGCGGCCGATCTGATCCTTGCGCTTCGGGATGATGGCCGTGTGCGGGATCGGGATGCGGAGCGGATGGCGGAACAGCGCAGTGACCGCGAACCAGTCGGCCAGGGCGCCGACCATCGCCGCCTCGGCGAACGCCTCGACGTAGCCGAGCCATCCCTCGCCGCCGGCGAGATGGGCCGCGACGAACACGATCGCAGCCGCGACGAGCAGCGACAGCGCGACGAGCTTCATGCGTCGCAGGTCGCGCGCTCGTTCGGCGTCGAGGGGGTTGGTGTCCATGTCGTCCGGACCATACCCGCCCGATCGCCGGCGCTACCGTGCTGCCATGACGCGTCTGACACCGCTCCGCAGGGATCAACTCGACGACGAGCAGGCTGCCGTCTGGGACGGCCTGATCGAGAGCCGCGGTGGCGACGTCGAGCTGCAGGCTCCCGACGGCTCGCTGGTCGGGCCGTTCAACGCCTTCGTGCACCAGCCGAAGATCGGCAAGCGCCTCCTGTCGATGGGCGGGCTCGTCCGGTTCCGGACGACGATCGAGCGTCGGTTGAGCGAGGTCGCGATCTGCAGGG
>JAUHYJ010000806.1 GCA_030425785.1 Acidimicrobiia bacterium
ACCTCGCGCACGTCCTTCACGCCGGCGGTGACGGCCGAGAGCTGCTCGAACGCTCGGCTGGTGCTCCCGGCGACGGCGAGCGCCAGCGTCGTCTTGCCGGTGCCGGGCGGCCCCCAGAAGATCGCCGACGTCAGCCGATCGGCTTCGACCAGTCGCCGCAGCGGCTTGCCGACACCGACGAGGTGCTCCTGACCGACGACGTCGTCGATCGTGCGCGGTCGCAGACGCGCCGCGAGCGGCGCGGTCGACCGCAGTTGTTCCTCGACCGCGGCGCTGAACAGATCAGCCACCGAGCACCTGCCGGTAGGGCACCTTGCGGAAGTCGACGACCCGCTCGATCAGGCTCGTGACCGACATCCACGTCCAGTCGCTGAACTCGTCGCCGTCGGGCGTCGGCTCGACGTCGGCCCGGAGCGGTTCGAAGAAGAACCAGCGATGGGCCTGGCCGAGCCGCGCGCCGCGACGCATCTCGGGCGGCCACACGTACACCGTCCACCCGTCGTACTCGTCGACGAGGCGGACGTGTGTGCTGCCGAGCCCGGTCTCCTCCTCGAGCTCGCGCCACGCGGCCTGCTCGGGGCTCTCGCCGCGCTCGATGCCGCCCTGTGGCAGCTGCCACTCACCCGAGTAGTCGGTGCGCTCGAAGGCCAGCACCTTGCCATCGGCGCGACGGACCACGGCCACGATGCCGGCGCGGAAGTGCGGGTTCGCCATCAGCGGGCGAGCGTAGCGAGTCAGCGGCCGAGCGAGCGGAGCCGCTCGCGCACGTCCGCGAAGTCGGGCTCGTGGCGAGCGACCTCGCCGAACCAGTTGCGGGCCGTGATCGTGTCGCCGGCGCGGTCGTACAGGTCGGCGAGCACGTACCACTGCCGCAGGTGGTGCTCGCGCACCCGCTTCGGCTGCTGCGAGACCGACTGCATCAGGCTGATCGCGTCGCGGAGATCGCCGCGCTCGGCGAGCGAGCTGGCCACGACGATCCGTCCCTCGGCCATGATGTCGTGGGACGGCGAGGCCCGCTTGAGGTCGTCCCACACGGCGTCGACGTCGCTCCAGCGGCGAAGCGCTCGGTAGCAGTCCGCGAGCACGGGCAGCATCGCCGGATCGGGGTGCAGCTGGCGTGCGAGCTCGAGCGACTGTGCCGCCTGGCGCCACCGGCCGAGCCGGTACGACGCGAGGCCGGCGACCTCGTGGACCGCAGCCACGTGCGGCAGCTCCTTGACCAGGGGCGTCACCATCCGCCTCGCCTCCTCGAACCGCTCGCGGTCGAGTGCGGCGGAGGCGGATGCGAGCCGCTCGGTCAGGCGCTTGGCGCGCTCGGGCGCCAGTGCGGCGTGGATCTCGGCGGCGACGGCCGGGTCGACCTCGGGCGCCGGACGATCGTTGCGCCGGCCGCCCGACGCCCGGCGCGTGGCCGCCTCGGCCTCGTCACGCACCGAGCCCTCGTCGATCCACTGCTCGGTCTCGCGAGCCTCGATCTTGGCCTGCTCGGCCGCCTCGTCCCGCGGTGCCCGCGGCCCGCGGCGAGCCCGCACTTCGGCCGCACGACGCTCGGCCTCGGTCAGCGGTCGCCGGTCGTCACGTCGGTCGCGGCCGCGATCGTCTCGCCGATCATCACGACGGCCACCAGGTCGTCGGTCGTCACGCCGTGTTCCCGGTCGCCCACCGGGTCCCTTCCCGCCGGACCCCTTCCCACCGGGTCGCCCGCCAGACCCCTTGCCACCCGGCCGCCCGCCGGAACCCTTGCCGCCGGAACCTGTGCCGCCGGAAC
>JAUHYJ010000133.1 GCA_030425785.1 Acidimicrobiia bacterium
CGAGCACTTCCCGCCGACGGGTCGAATCGATCGAACGACTCGATCGCTCGCCGGAACGTCTCCGCCAGCACGTCGTCGGCGAGGTCGGCACCGACCCGTCGAGCCGCGTACCGGTGCAGGTCGGCGGCGTGCACGACGTACAGCTCGCGCACGCCCTCCGCCACACGCGGCACGGTCGTCGGCAACGGCTCCACACCCCTACTTCCCCGCTCGGCGTGCAGTGTTCACCGCCGGACGGCGGAGATGGCGAGCGCCAGCCCGGCCGCGGGCAACACCGCGGAGATCCACAGCGCACTGCGGTACGACCCGAGCGACGATTCGACGGCGGCGAACAGCGCCGGACCGATCGCGCTGCCGATCACCATCGCGCTCATCTGCACGCCCGCGATCGCGCCGAGGTGGCGTCGCCCGAAGACCTTCGGCATCGCGGCCGACGTCAACGGCGCGAAGCAGCCTTGCGAGACGCCCCACGCGGCGATGGCGACCACGGCGAACGCCGTGCGGTCGATCTCGCCAACGGTCACGTACATGACGATCTGCGCGATCGCCATCGCGACCGCGATGAACACGGGCGGCACCCGGTCGACCAGCCAACCACCGATGAGCGTCACCGGCACGCTCACGAACGCGATCGGCACGAAGATGCGGACGATCTCGTCCTCGGACAACCCGACCTCGCGACCGAGATCGACGATGTGGAACGTGAGTGCCGTCCCCGTCGAGCTGAGCGCGACGACGGGCAACGTCATCGCCCAGAAACGCCGGTCGCGAACCGCTTCGTCGCGGGTGGCGTCGGCGTCGGTGCCGATCGCCGTCGGTGCGGCGTCCCGGTCGGCGACACCACCGTCGAGGACGAGACCCGACGCCTCGGGGCTCACGCGGTACAGGGTGACGATCAACCCGCCCACCACGACGACGAGCACGACGGCCATGAGTCGCCACGCCGTGCGAAAGCCGTCGATGCCGATCAGTGCGAGCAGCAAGGCCGGACTGGCCGCGAACGCGAAGCTCATGAACGAGTTCGACACCGACGTGACGACACCCCGCCGGCGGTCGAACCACTGCGAGATCATCGTGCGCGACGACAGGGTGAGCAGCCCTTGGCCGGTGAACCGTAGGCAGCCGAACCCGACGCTCATCACGACGAGGCCGACCGCCGCGTTCATCGGCCCGACGAAGCTGAGCCCGACGAGGGTGAGTGCGAGCCCCACCGTCGCAGCGAGTGCGACGACACGCGACCCCCACCGGTCGATGGCGCGTCCGCCGCGCGGCAGCAGGAACCCGCTGGCACCGGTGCCGATCAGATAGGCGATCGCGAGCTGCAGGCGTGAGAGGCCGGTGCTGTCGGTCAGGTGGTCGGTGAAGACGCTGACGCCCGCGGTCTGGCCCGGCACCGAGGCGACCATGCCGACGGTGCCGACCACGACGACGACCCAGCCGTAGTAGAAGCGCAGACCCGACGGGTCGAACGGCCACCGGCCGGTGGCACGAGCGATGGGCGCGTCGCGGCGAACGGCTGCGACTCGGGGGGTCGAGGTCACCCGGCCACGCTACGGGAGACGCGAGACGGGCACACCGGCCGGAGCCGGTGCGCCCGTCTCGATCCCTCAGCGACCGATTCGGCCGCGGCCGAAGATGAAGATCAGGAGAGCGACGATGGCCAGGATGATGAAGATGGTGTACAGCACGTCGGGTGGGTACCCCGTGTGTCGCCGACTCAACCCCGGTCAGCCGACCGCGTCGGCGATCCGGTCGCCGATGTCCGCGTCGACGTTGCGCCAGTAGGTGAACGCCCGCTCGAGCACCTTCGGGGACACGCCGTCGGCCAGGTGGCCGGCGACGTTCTGGACGAACTCGTCACGCTGCGCATCGTCGAACACGTCACGCACGAGCGCCCCTGCCTGGCTCCAGTCGTCGTCGTCGGGGCGCTCCACGTACGCCGTGCGCACCATCTCGGCGTCGATGCCGTAGCTCCAGGTGTTGTCGGACATCACGCGGCTCGGATCGGCCTCGGGCCCGCCGTAGCTGTTCGGCGCATAGACCGGGTCGGTCGCGAGGTCGATGCGCATCGCACCGTCCTTCGAGTAGCTGTGGACGGGGCACTGCGGCGCATTCACCGGGATCTGCTTGTAGTTGACCCCGAGGCGGGCCCGGTGGGCATCGGCGTAGGCGAAACCACGTGCCAGCAGCATCTTGTCGGGCGACAGGCCGGTCCCGGGCACCATGTTGTTCGGCTCGAACGCCGCCTGCTCGATCTGGGCGTGGAAGTCGACCGGATTGCGATCGAGCACGAAGCGACCGACGTCGATCAGGGGGTAGTCCGCGTGCGGCCACACCTTGGTCAGGTCGAACGGGCTGAGGTGGTACGTCGAGGCGTCCTCGTACGGCATGATCTGCACCTTCAACGTCCACGACGGGTGCTCACCGTCCGCGATCGCGTCGAACAGATCCCGGCGGTGGACGTCGCTGTCGGCGCCGGCGAGACGGTCGGCCTCGTCCTGCGTCAGACCCTCGACGCCCTGGTCGCTGTGGAAGTGGTACTTGACCCGGACCGGTTCGCCGTCCGCGTTGTACCAGGAATAGGTGTGGCTCGAGTAGCCGTTCATGTGGCGATAGCTCTTCGGGATGCCCCGGTCACCCATCAGGTAGGTGACCTGGTGCGCGGATTCGGGCGACAGCGTCCAGAAGTCCCACTGCATGTCGTGGTCGCGCAGGCCGTTGTCGGCACGGCGCTTCTGGGAGCGGATGAAGTGCTGGAACTTCAGCGGGTCCTTGATGAAGAAGATCGGCGTGTTGTTGCCGACCAGGTCGAAGTTCCCGTCCGGTGTGTAGAACTTGAGCGAGAAGCCGCGAGGGTCGCGCCAGGTGTCGGGGGAGCCCCGCTCACCCGCGACGGTCGAGAAGCGGGCGACCATCTCGGTCTCGGCACCCGGCTGGAGGAAGGCGGCGCGGGTGTACTCACTGACGTCGCCCGTGACCTCGAAGTGCCCGAAGGCACCGCTGCCCTTGGCATGTGGTTGGCGTTCCGGGATGCGCTCCCGGTTGAAGTTCGCCATCTGCTCGAGCAGGTAGTGGTCCTGCAACAGGATCGGGCCGTCGGGGCCGGCGGACAACGAGTGCTCGTCGCTGGCCACGGGCGCGCCCGCGTCGGTGGTGGTGAATGGACAGTCGGCCATGGGTCCTCCAGAGATCTCGGTGTCGACCTCTGGGGCATAGCCGCCCACCGCCGTCCTCAAACGGGCCGGCGCGCGATCGACGTGTGGCCCAACGGGTGATTCGACCGACCGCGCCGCGAACCGCCGGCGAACGGCGTCAGATCACGTTGTAGCCGACGTACACGATGAGGACGATCGCGAGCACCAGCACCGCGAGCATCGCGAGCCCGTCGCGTTCCACCTGGTCGCCATTCGACTGGTCGAGTTCATCGTTCATGTCCACTCCCCTCGGGTCGGCATCGACACGGTCCGCCTCCGATTCTCGGCGATCGACGGCGGTCGACGTCGAACCGGACACGTCTCGCCATCCCGGTCACCATCTGTGTCAACGATCTGTGTCACCGGCCGGGTCACGACCAGGGCGTCCAGGTCGTGCGGGGCTCGATCGGGCCGGCCTCGGCGTGGCGGCGCAGCTCGAGCCGGGCGAGCTGGTTGCGATGCACCTCGTCGGGGCCGTCGGCCAGCCGCAGGAGGCGGGCCGTCGCGTACATCGCCGCCAGGCCGTAGTCGTTCGCCGTGCCGACGCCACCGAACGACTGGATCGCCCAGTCGACGACCTGGCACGCCATGTTCGGGGCGGCGATCTTGATCATCGCGATCTCGCGGCGGGCTTCTTTGTTGCCGACGGTGTCCATCATGTGGGCGGTCTTCAGCGTGAGCAGGCGCGTCTGTTCGATCGCGATGCGCGCCTCGGCGATGCGCTCGAGCGTCACCGTCTGCTCGGCGACGGGCCGGCCGAAGGTCACCCGGTGCTGGGTGCGGCGGCACATCATCTCGAGCGCTCGCTCGGCGAGCCCGATCAGGCGCATGCAGTGGTGGATGCGGCCCGGACCGAGCCGGCCCTGCGCGATCTCGAAGCCGCGCCCCTCCCCGAGCAGCATGTTCGACGCCGGGACCCGCACGTCGGTGAACTGGACCTCGGAGGCGCGGTCGGGCATGCCGTAGAAGTTGAACACCGGGAGCGGCCGCAGCACCTCGACCCCCGGCGTGTCCTTCGGCACGAGGATCATCGACTGCTGCCGGTGGCGGTCGGGGTCGTCGGGTGCCGACTTGCCCATGAAGATGATGATCTCGCAGCGCGGATCGGTCGCGTTCGTCGTGTACCACTTGCGCCCGTTGACGACGTACTCGTCGCCGTCGCGCACGATCGAGCTCTCGATGTTGGTCGCGTCGCTCGACGCCACCGCCGGCTCGGTCATCGCGAACGACGAGCGGATCTCGCCGTTCAGCAGCGGGACGAGCCAACGCTCCTGCTGCTCGGGTGTGCCGTAGCGCACCAACGTCTCCATGTTCCCGGTGTCGGGGGCCGAGCAGTTGAACACCTCGGGTGCGAGGTGTGACCGTCCCATCACCTCGCACAACGGTGCGTACTCGAGGTTGGACAGCCCGGCGCCCTGATCGCTCTCGGGCAGGAACAGGTTCCAGAGCCCGGCCTCACGAGCGAGCGGCTTGAGCTCCTCGACGACGGGCCAGACCGCCCACGGCCCGAGCTCGGCCGACTCGCGGAAGTACCGCTCCTCGTTCGGGTACACGTGCTCGTCCATGAACGCCTCGAGCCGCTCGCGCAGCTCGACCGTCCGCGGGCTCTCACCGAGGTCCATCGCGCCCATCTCGTGCCCCCGGTCCTACTGCGCCTCGGCGGTGGCGTCGACCAACTCGTCGATCGCGCCCAGCTCGTCACCGCTGGCGCGGAGGCGTTCGATCCACTGTTCGCGGGTATCGACGCGCACGGTGGCGATCGAGCGTGCCATCTCGCTGTCGCGGTGCTCGAACGCCTCGAGCAGCATCCGGTCGTGGGCGAGCGCGACCGCCCGCCGCTTCGGCGACGTCAGCCAGGCGCGCCGCAGGTTCTCGTCGCGCGTCTGGATCGCCATGAGGATCGAGCTGAGCGTCTCGTTCCCGGTGGCGGCGCCGACGAGGCGCTGGAACTCGCGCTGGAGGGCGGCGACATCGGCGGGGTCGGTCGCCGCTTCGAGCTCGTCGACGATGTCGTGCATGGCCGCGAGCTGCTCGGCGGTGACCCGCTGCGCCGCGAGCGCCGTCGCCGCCGGGAAGAGCATCCGACGGACCTCGAGCACCTCGTCGACCTGATGGGTCTGGAGGAGCTCCATCGCGAACGACAGGCCCGACAGCAGCTCGCTCGGCGCCAGGCTGGTGACGTAGGTGCCGTCGCCGCGGCGCACGTCGAGCACGTTGATCTGTGACAGCGCGCGCACCGCCTCGCGCAACGACCCGCGCGAGACCCCGAGTCGGTCGGCCAGTTCCTGTTCGGGCGGCAGACGATCGCCGGGCCGGAGCTCGCCGCTCCGGATCATCGCACGAATGCTGTCGACCGCTCGCGTCGTGACACTCACTTGCTCGTACACCTCCAACGTTTCCCGGCAACGCGTTCCGCTGCCACAGGCTGCCACATGGGACCGCTCGCCGAATATTCGGGGCGCACGGTGAGTTCGGAGGCACCGGGACCGGCGGCCGGCGACATCACCGAACGTCCAGACATTCGATGATTGCCGCGCCGGGCGAACGCTCCGAGTCGACACGCCGACGCGATCCGTGCGCATCCTGGGCGACCATGAGCATCACGTTCGACTTCACCGGCCGCACCGTCGTCGTCACCGGCGGCGCTCGCGGCATCGGCCGCGCCCTCAGCGACTGTTTCGCGGCCGCCGGCGCGACGCTCGCCGTCGCCGACGTCGACGCCGAGGCCCTCGCCGAGGTCACCGTCGACCACCCCGACGCGATCCCGCTCGAGATCGACGTCTCCGATGCGGCGTCGGTCGCCGCGGGCATCGACGACGTGGTCGCCCGCACCGGCCGGCTCGACGTCGTCGTCAACAACGCCGGGATCCTGCGCGACCGGGTCGTCTGGAAGCTCACCGACGACGACTGGCAGGCGGTGCTGGGCGTCCATCTCACCGGCACCTTCAACATGACGCGCGCCGCGATCCCGACGATGCGCGAGCAGCAGTACGGCCGCATCGTCAACGTCACGTCGTACACCGGCCTCCACGGCAACGTCGGCCAGGCGAACTATGCGGCCGCCAAGGCCGGCATCATCGGCTTCACCCGCACGACCGCGAAGGAGCTCGCCCGCTTCGGCATCACCGTCAACGCGATCTCACCGAACGCCGAGACCGACATGGTGGCGTCGATCCCGGCCGACAAGCGCGCCGAGCTCGAGGCCCAGATCCCGATCGGTCGGTTCTCGTCACCGGCCGAGGCCGCGCCGGCCGTCGCGTTCCTCGCGTCGGCCGAGGCCGGCTACGTCACCGGCGTCGTCCTCCCGGTCGACGGCGGGCTGTCGATCTGAGGGCGCCCGCCCGCCACCAGACGTCGGATGTCTGGCCGCTACGGTCGCGCTCGTGACACCGCAGCTCCACGACCCTCCGCTGTTCCCGCACCTCGTCATCCGCAGCCTCGAACAGCACGGCGACCGTCCGTGCCTCTACCTCGGCGGGCGCACGATCACCTACGCCGACGTGCGGCGGCGCACCAGCCAGATGCTGCAGGCGCAACGCAGCAAGGGCATCGGGCTCGGGACCCGGGTGGCCGTGCTGTCGAAGAACCGACCCGACGTGTTGACCAACCTGACCGCGTCGCTCGTGAACGGCTGCGTGCTCACGCCGCTGCACCCGATGGGGTCGCTCGCCGATCACGCCTACGCCGTCGCCGACGCGGAGATCGAATGTCTGGTCTTCGACGCCACCCACTTCACGGCCCGCGCCGCCGAGCTGCGCGACCGATTCCCGAACCTGATCCTGCTCGGGTTCGGGCCGAACGACGCCGGTGACGACTACCTGGCGCTCGCCGACGAGTTCGAGCCCGGCCCCCTCGAACCGCCCGACGTCACCGCCGACGACCTCTGCACGATCGTCTACACCGGCGGCACCACCGGGCGTCCGAAGGGCGTGCTGATGCCGCATCGGGTGTGGCAGGCGATGACGTGGATCCAGATGTCCGAGTGGGAGTTCCCCGACGAGATCCGCATCGCCGTGCCGACCCCGCTGTCGCACGCGGCACTGTCGCTCGTCGCACCGGTGATGCTGTCGGGCGGTGCGTTCTACGTCATGGAGACGTTCACCCCCGACGGGTTCTTCGACCTCGTCGAGGAGCACCGCATCACCGCGACCCTCATCGTGCCGGTCATGCTCTACGCACTCCAGGCCCACGCGCGCTACGAGACGGCCGACATGTCGTCGATGGAGACGATCTTCTACGGGGCGTCGCCGATGAGCCCCGCCAAGCTCGCCCAGGCCATCGAGCACTGGGGCCCGATCTTCTTCCAGTTCTACGGCCAGACCGAGGCGCCGATGGTCATCACGCACCTGAAGAAGGGCGAGCACGACGCAGCCGATCTCGAACGCCTGTCGTCCTGCGGGCGCCCGGTTCCCTGGATGCACGTCGCCCTGCTCGACTCGAACGACCGGATCGTCGGTGAGGGCGAGTCCGGTGAGATCTGCACCCGCGGGCCGCTGGTGATGCTCGGCTACAAGGACCTGCCCGACGAGACGGCCGAGGCACTGTCGGGCGGCTGGCTGCACACGGGCGACGTCGGACGCTTCGACGACGACGGCTACCTCTACATCGTCGACCGCACGAAGGACATGGTGATCACCGGCGGGTTCAACGTGTTCCCCCGCGAGGTCGAGGACGTGATCAGCACCCACCCGGCGGTGAACATGGTGATGGTGATCGGCGTGCCCGACCCCAAGTGGGGCGAGGCCGTCAAGGCCGTGGTGGTCCTGCAACCGGGTCACGAGCCCTCCGACGAGCTCACGACCGAGCTCCAGCAGCTCGGGCGGGCCGAGAAGGGCCCCCAGCAGTCGCCGAAGTCGATCGACTACGTCGACGAACTGCCCACGACCGCCGTCGGCAAGCCCGACAAGAAGGCGGTGCGGGCCCGGTACTGGACCGACGCCGACCGCGCCGTCGGCTGAACCCGGCCCGAACGCGAACCCGCCGCCCCCGGGAGCCGGAGGCGGCGAGTCGCGTCGTTCTGATTCGCCGGTCACGCACGCCGTCGCGCCGCGCACGGCGCGACGGCGAGGTGATCAGCCTGCCTGAGTCGGGGGTCAGCCGCCGTTGCCGGTGGCGAGGTCGCCGACGTCCTCGAACTCGGTCGTGAGCGGCACGACCTGACCGTTCTCGAGCTGGCTGTACACCACGCTGCGGTTGAACAGTCGGTTGTAGCCCTCGAGCCCGTCGGTCCATTCCTGGGTGAAGTCGAGCACGGGCACCATGCCGTTCAGGTCGAGCGCCGTCGTCGAGTTCGCGGCCTCGTAGAACGACTCGGCCGTGATCTCAC
>JAUHYJ010000807.1 GCA_030425785.1 Acidimicrobiia bacterium
CGAAACGAACGGTCGCTTCACCGGCGTCGTCGTGGAGGTGTTCGATCGTCCCGACGTTGTCCCAATCTCGAGCGTTGACCCGTCCACCGACGTGCATCCGTTGGCGGTGCTCGGACGCCAGTTGGAGTTCCGTGGCGTGGACGGTTGGATCGTCGAATCCGTCGTTTCGGAGCTGCCGCTCAGACTCGCGAATGTGGGCGAGACGTGCGTGCAGGTCGGCGAGGTCGAATCGCTGCGCGAGGTCGGCGATGCGGTCGAGGTCGGGGTGCTCGGCGGTGACGAACTGCTTCGCTCGACTGGTTGCGATGGCCCGAGTGAGGTCGGCTTCCGGGTCATCGAGATTCTCGCTCAGGTGGGGGATGCCCGACGTGTGGCCCGCTTCACCGATGGTTGCGGCATCCCGCGTGGTGGCGTAGAGGTGAGCCGAACGGCGCGCGCGGGACAGCGCCACATAGGCGGCCTCGCGGTACAGGCCGGCAGGGCCCACGACGTGGATGTGGTCGCAGGTGACGCCTTGCGCCTTGTGGATCGTGGTGGCGTAGCCGTGGTCCACTGCGCCGGAAGCGACGTAGTCGGCGGTGAGTCGAAGGTGGCGCCCGTCCGCTGTGTTGATGTCGATCTCGCCGGACGGGAGGACGGCCGTGATGTTGGCGATGGTGCCGTTGTCGACGCGGCAGCGTCGTCCGGTGAGAAGGTCGGCTTGGCCGGGCATGTTGCGCAACAGCACGATGCGGTCGCCGACCTGGAACTCGCGATCGCGTGCGACGAGGACGGGACCGCTGAGTCGGCCGGCCTCTGCGACATGCTGGCGGGCGAGCTGGTTGAGGAGGCGTGCTTCGGCCCGGGTGCCGGCGATCAGGTGGGCGTCGGCGCCGGCGGAGTAGTGGCTCCACCACGCGTCGATCGCCTGTCGGTGAAGGTCGTGTCGGGTGTCTGTCAAGGTGACGCGGTTGCGGGTGAGGTATTCGTCCCAGAACGTGGTGACGTCTCCATTGCGCAGGTGGTCGAGAGCGGCGTGCTCCCACGCCTCGATCTGTCGACGGTTGACGGTGAGTTCGCATCGCAGTTCGCCGAGCGCTTCGAGCGCTGCTCGGAAGCCGCCGCCAGCAGCGACCTCGGGAAGCTGGTGGTGGTCGCCGGCGAGGACGACCTTGGCGCCGGCGGTGCGGGCGTGCGTGACGATGCGATGCAGATCGACCGTTCCGCACATGCCGGCTTCGTCCACCACGACGACGTCGCCGGGGCCGATCGTCGTTTCGGTGAACAGTCGTGGAACGGTGAACGTCTCGATGTGAGCGCCGTCGGCGAGCTCGCGGGCGGCGCGTGCGGTTGGGCACACGCCGATCACCCGTCGGTTGTGGGCGGCGAACACGTGACGGACCGCGTTCATCGTGAAGGTCTTGCCCGTCCCCGCTCGACCGACGACCGCCTCGACCGGCAGTCCCTGGGTACACAGCCGCCGGACCGTGTCGGCCTGGTCGGCGCCGAGCGTTGCATCCAGCTCTGCGAGCGCTGTCTCGACGGCAAGCGAGTCGAGCGCCAACGCAGCGGTCGGCGCCGGTTCGAACATCGATCGCAGGTCGTGCTCCAGTTGCAGTACGCGACGTGTCGTCCACTGCTGTTCCCACCCAGCCTGGTCGCCGGCGGTAGACGGTCGGTCGAGCAGCACGAGTTCTTTGTGTGCGAGCACGAAGTCGGTGAGGCGCTCGACGAACAGCGAGCCGCCGGTGCCTCGGATGTGGTCCGCCACCGCACTCTGGACTTCG
>JAUHYJ010000808.1 GCA_030425785.1 Acidimicrobiia bacterium
TCGGTGAGTGGGGCGGTTCCGTCAGGTCGTCGCGATGAGTCGCCCCGGTCACGACGGCGCGCCGGTCCACTCGCTCAGCGGGCGACAGAACCACCGCCAACGTTCCCGGCGCGGCTCACCGCCGTATGCGATCCGACCGTTCGCCCAGCGCAGCTGCTGCCACGGGTCGACCACCGGGTCGACCTCGGGGAACAGTCGTCGCAGCACCGCCTCGGCCAGATCGGCCGACGGCTCGAAGCCGACGCCGAGTCCGCGGGCGGCGTCGTCGGTGTGGATGAGCATCTCGTCGCACGCCATCCCGGCGAACCCCGATGCGTCGGCGTCACCCCACGGGTGGAAGCCGATCGTGCCCGCCGGCGCGGTCTCGACCACGCCGGCGACGACCCGTGCGGCGGCGCCGAGGGATGCGACGAGGGCGGCCGGCGGAGCCGTCCCGACCCCCACCTCGACGTGCTCGAGGTCGTCGCCGCCGGCAGCGAGATCGACCGCGTACCAGAGGCAGCAGTTCGCAGCGTGGCCGACGGCATCGGCCACCGTCATCTCCATGTCCGGGATCGTGGTCGTCCAGTCGCGACCGACATGTTCCGACAAGAAGGCGCCGCACGTGTCGCCGACCCGGCGCACGGTGGTCGCATCGATCATCGCGTGACCCTACGCCACCCGGTCCGCGTAGGCTCGCGGCGTGAGCAGCACCACCTTGGCCGCCGTGCAGATGTCGATGTCCGACTCGGTCGGCGACAACGTCGCGACCGCCGAGCGATTGGTGCGCGACGCCGCCGGACAGGGTGCCCAGATCGTCCTGATCCCCGAGCTGTTCGAGGGCCCCTACTTCTGCATCGACCAGCTCCCTGAGCACTTCCGACGCGCGATCCCGCTGAGCGACCACCCGACCATCGAGCACTTCCGATCGGTCGCTCGCGAGCTCGGCGTCGTCCTGCCCCTCAGCGTCTACGAGCGCGCCGGCCAGGCGACGTTCAACACCGTCGTGATCGTCGACGCCGACGGCGCACTGATCGGCGTGTACCGCAAGAGCCACATCCCCGACGGCCCCGGCTACACCGAGAAGTACTACTTCAACCCCGGCGACACCGGCTTTCGCGTGTTCGACACCGCACACGGCCGGGTCGGTGTCGCGATCTGCTGGGACCAATGGTTCCCGGAAGCGGCGCGGGCGATGGCGCTCCAGGGCGCCGAGTTCCTGTTCTATCCGACGGCGATCGGCACCGAACCGCCCGACCCGACCTGGGACTCGGCCGGTCACTGGCAGCGGGTCATGCAGGGACATGCCGGTGCCAATCTGACCCCGCTCGTCGCTGCCAACCGCATCGGCCACGAGGTCGGACGCGGCGACGACACGCTCGGCCGACGCGAGATCACGTTCAACGGCTCCTCGTTCATCGCCGATCCGACCGGCGCCAAGGTCGCCGAGGCCGACCGCACGAGCGAGGCGGTGCTCACCGCGACGTTCGACCGCGACGAACTCAAGGAGATGCGGCACTCGTGGGGCCTGTTCCGCGACCGCCGCCCCGACCTGTACGGCCCGCTGCTCACCCTCGACGGGAGCTCCGGCCGACGGAGCGGTTCGCTGTGACGGCGCGCATGCCGGGGGAGTTCGCTCCCCACGAACGGACGGTCATCTGTTGGCCGACCCGCACCGAGTTGTATCCGGGCGACCGTCTCGACGAAGCCCGTGACGCACACGCCGAGCTGGCGCGGGCGATCGTGGCGTACGAACCGGTGACGATGATCGCCCCGCCGGG
>JAUHYJ010000809.1 GCA_030425785.1 Acidimicrobiia bacterium
GCGACGATCGCGCGGTACCACGGCACGACCCGGTCCCCGGTGGCCGTCGCCGGCGGGTGAGCGGCGTCGGCGATCGAGCCGTTGACACTCGACACGAAGCGACGCTGGCTCAGGGCGACCTCGATGTCGCCGACGGCGTGGACGTTGTCGGCGGTGACCTCGGCGAACTCGACCCGCTCCGGCGGCGCCGTGGGGCGCGACTTCCACGCCTCCCAGTCCGCAGCGAGCAGCGAGTACCGGGTGTCGTCCTCCCAGCGGTTGCGCACCCAGGCCGCCGCCCGCGCGGTGCCGTTGAACTCGAACCCGTTCCGTTCGAGGACGCGGGCCGAGGCGAGGTTGCGCGGGTCGAGCGTGGCCGTGATCCGGTGGACACCGGCAACGGCGAACAGCCATTCGACGACCTCGGCGGCCGCCTCGACCGCGTAGCTGTGGCCCTGGTGCTCGGGCGCGATCGTGTAGCCGATCGACGCGAGCAGACCCTCGTCGTCGATCCAGACGGCGAAGTCGCCGACGATCGATCGATCGTGCTCGATCGCGAGCTGGATCCACTGACCTCGTGTCGGCACCCCGAGATCGGTGACGTCCGCGACCAGGTCGCGCGCCAGCTCAGCGGTGTAGGGCAGCGGCCAGTCCTGGAAGCGTGCGACCTCTTCGACGTTGCGGTAGCGCACGAACTCGTCGATGTCGCGCGCGGCGAGCGGCCGCACGACCAGCCGGTCGGTGCGCAGCTCGAATCGCGCTGTCATGACGGCCATTCAACCGGCATCCCCGGCGCTCACCACGGCCGCTCGCGCGCGGCGATAACGTCGCTCCACATGTCGGGCGTGTGGGTGTTCGGGTACGGCTCGCTCGTCAGCCCGGCCAGCTTCGGTCACACGCTGGGCCGGGCGCTGCTGCCCGGCGTCGACTTCCACGAGGCCGAGGTGGCCGGCTACGGACGACGTTGGAACTACGGCGTGGCGTCGATGCGCGGTGAGTCGGACGAACCGGACGGTTCCGTGCGGGCGTGGACGATCGTGGCGCTCGGCGTCGTGGCCTCGTCCGACGAGACCGTCAACGGTGTGATCGGCTGGGTCGAGCCGCACGAACTCGTCGCGCTCGATCAGCGTGAGCAGCAGTACGACCGCGTCGACGTCACCGATCTCGCGACCGTGCACGGCGTCCGGGTCGACGGCCCGATCGTGACGTACGTGCCGCGCCGCGAACCGCAGGAGCGCTACGAGACGGCACGCGACCGGGGTGAGGCCGCGGTCGAGCAGCGGTACTGGGACCTGGTCGACGGCGCCTTCGCGGACCTCGGCGCCGATCGCCGCGAGCGGTATCGGGCCACGACGCCCGATCCCGACATCCCGATCGTGGCGATGCGGCGCGACAGCGTGCCGATGCGGCACCGCGTGCGTGGCGACGACTGACGCGAGACGACCGGCGTGACGACGCCGAGGCGCCACCGATCGGCCTCTTGCCTTCGCCCGTCCGGACGATGAGGATGGGCGAGGTGAATACCGTCCAACTGGTCGGCGAGGTGCGGGAGCGGCCGTTCCGCCCCGGCGAGGGCAATCGGGTCGTCGTGAAGCTCCGGGTGCACGACGACGACAGTGGCCGCTTCGACAACGTCGAGTTCGACGGGTTCGGCGCCGTCGGCGATTTCGCGATCCGGCTGTTCACGGGCGATCGCATCGCGGTGCGCGGCAGGCTCGAGGGGCGCGTGTTCGACGACGGCGACGAGGTCAAGGTCGTCGCGAACCACGTCGAGCTGATC
>JAUHYJ010000134.1 GCA_030425785.1 Acidimicrobiia bacterium
CGCTGATGTCGGCGCCGGTCTCCTGCTGGATGGTGTTGATGACCTTGCCCTTGGGGCCGATGACCTCGCCGATCTTGTCCATCGGGATGGTGATCGTCTTGATCTTCGGGGCGGTCTCGGCGACCTCGTCGCGGGACTCGCTGATCGCCGCGTTCATGACCTCGAGGATCTGCAGGCGTGCGTCCTTGGCCTGGTTGAGGGCCGCGGTCAGCACGTCGGCGGGGATGCCGTCGATCTTCGTGTCGAGCTGGAGGGCGGTGATGGCGTCGGCGGTGCCGGCCACCTTGAAGTCCATGTCACCGAACGCGTCCTCGGCGCCGAGGATGTCGGTGAGGGTGACGTACTGGTCGCCGTCCTTGATGAGGCCCATCGCGATGCCGGCGACGGCGCCACGGGTCGGGACGCCGGCGTCCATCAGCGAGAGGCTCGACGAGCAGACCGACGCCATCGACGTCGAACCGTTCGACGACATGACCTCGGAGACGAGGCGCAGGGTGTACGCGAAGTCTTCCTGGCTCGGCACGACGGGCAGGACCGCACGGGCGGCGAGCGCACCGTGGCCGATCTCGCGGCGCTTCGGCGAACCGACGCGACCGGTCTCGCCGTTGGCCCACGGCGGCATGTTGTAGTGGTGCAGGTAGCGCTTGGTGTCGTACGGCGACAGCGAGTCGATCATCTGGTTCATGCGCGGCATCGCCATGGTGAGCACGTTCATCACCTGGGTCTCGCCACGCTGGAACAGGCCCGAGCCGTGAGCGGTCGGCAGGACGCCGACCTCGGCCGACACCGGACGCAGATCGGCGGTGCCACGACCGTCGATGCGCAGACCCTCGTCGACGATCCGCTTGCGGACCAGCTTCTTCGTGAGGCTGCGAACGGCCTCCTTGACCTGCTTGTCCTGGCCCTCGAACTCGGCGCCCTCGGAGCACAGCGCCTCGAGGCACTTGGCGGCCGCGGCGTCGGTGGCGGCGTTGCGCTCGGCCTTGCCGGCGATCTTCACGGCCTCGGCGATCTCGTCGGTGACGAGCCCTTCGACGGCGGCGAACACCTCGGGGGTGTAGTCGATGACCGGGTTGAACGACAGCGGCTCGATCGGGCCGTGGGTCGCGATGACGCTGGCCACGAGCTGACGCTGGAGTGCGATCGACTCCTTGATCCAGACCTTGCAGGCCTCGAGCGCGTCGGCGAGCACGGCCTCGTCGACCTTCGGCGCACCGTCCTCGTAGTAGTAGAACGACTTCTCGGTGCCGCCGGCCTCGACCATCATGACGGCGACATCGCCGTTGTCGAGCTCACGCCCGGCCACGACGATCTCGAACGTGCCGTCCTCGACCTCCTGGTAGGTCGGGTGCGGGATCCAGGTGCCGTCCTGGCTGTACGCCATGCGGACGGCGCCGAGCGGGCCGTCGAAGGGGATGCCCGAGATCATCAGCGCTGCCGACGCGGCGTTGATCGACAGCACGTCGTGCTGGTTCTCCTGGTCGGCGCCGAGGACCGTCGTGACGATCTGGGTCTCGTTGCGGAAGCCGTCGGCGAACGACGGGCGCAGCGGCCGGTCGGTGAGACGGCAGGTGAGGATGGCGTCCTCGGTGGGACGGCCCTCGCGACGGAAGAACGAGCCGGGGATCTTGCCGGCCGCGTAGGCCCGCTCCTCGACGTCGACCGTCAGGGGGAAGAAATCGATTCCGGGACGGATGTCCTTGGCAGCGTTGGCGGTCGTGAGGACCTTCGTGCCGCCGATGGTGGCCACGACGGCCCCCTGGCTCTGCGGCGCGAACTTGCCCGTCTCGAACGTCAGCGTCTTGTCGGACCCCGAGATGGGTCCGGACACGCGAATGGGGTCAGCCACGAATGGCTCCTTTCCGGCGCGAGCGCGTGCTTGCGCCGCTCTGGAGCGACCGAGCCGGTTCCCAGTTGGCAAGCCCGTGAGCGAGATCCCACGGAGTCGGCAACCGGCAACCAACTCACTGGTTGCTCGTCATACAGCCCGCGGACCTTCCGCGAACCGACCGTCAGCCTACCGCCGCCGGACGGCAACTCCATGGATCCCCCGAACGCGCCAGTGCCGCCCCGTCCGGAGACGAAGGCGGCACCAACGAGGAATCAGAACAGAGCCGGAACGCCGCGATCGCCGCCAGATCAGCGGCGCAACCCCAGTTCGGCGATGAGTGCGCGGTAGCGCTCGACGTCGATGTCGCGGAGGTAGTCGAGGAGACGACGGCGACGACCGACGAGCATCAGCAGGCCGCGACGGCTGTGGTGGTCCTTCGCGTGCGTCTTGAGGTGCTCGGTCAGGTGCTGGATGCGGTCGGTGAGGAGCGCGATCTGCACCTCGGGCGAGCCGGTGTCGTTGTCCGACTTGCCGTGCTTCGCGATGATGTCGGCCTTGGGCGTGAGCGCCATGGTGGATCTGCCTTCCGATTGGAGGTCGCGCCGACCCGGGCGGGGCGGTCGCATCACGCCGAAGGGTGAGCCTCGACGGACCCTGCAAGGCTATGGCCCACCCACATCCGATCACAACCGCTCCCGCCCCTCGACCGGCCGGTAGGTTCGGCGCCGTGAGCACGGGGGCCGAAGCCGGCATCGAGGTGGTCGGCGCAGCGAAGCGCTTCGACCGGGTCGACGCGCTCGCCACCGTCGACCTGACCGTGGCACCGGGCGAGATCGTCACCGTGATCGGCCCGAGCGGCTGCGGGAAGACCACCCTGCTGCGGCTGATCGGCGGACTCGAGACGCCCTCGGCGGGTGCGATCACGATCGACGGCGAGACCCCCGAACGCGCGAAGGGCCGCAAGCGGGTCGGGTTCGTGCCGCAGGCACCGGCGCTGTTGCCGTGGCGCACCGTCGAGGCGAACGCGCGGCTCCTGCTCGACCTGAACGCCGCCGTCACTCCGCCCCGGCCCTCCGACCCCGTCGACCTGCTCGATCGGGTCGGGCTCGCCGAGTTCCGCGACGCCTATCCGCACGAGCTGTCGGGCGGCATGCAGCAGCGGGTCGGACTCGTGCGGGCGTTCGCGCTGGGCGCGCCCTACCTCCTCATGGACGAGCCGTTCGCGGCCCTCGACGAGATCTCCCGCGCCGACATGCGCCACCTGCTCGCGGAGCTGTGCGAACCGGTGGGTGCCGGGGTCGTGTTCGTCACCCATTCACTCGCCGAAGCCGTGTACCTGTCCGATCGGGTGGTCGTCCTCGGTCCCCGGCCCGGTCGGGTCGTCGGCACCGTCACGATCGACCTGCCCCGTCCCCGACGACCTCAGCTCGAGGACGATCCGGCGTTCTTCGCGCTCGAGTCCGAGGTCCGGGCGCTGCTCCTGACCGGGGTCGGCCGGTGAACCGGTCGTCGCGCTCCGGGCTGTGGATCACCGTCGGCGCCGTCGCGCTCGTGCTCATCTGGGAGGCGCTCGTCCGGCTGCTCGACGTGCGTCCGTTCGTCCTGCTGGCCCCGAGCCGGATCGTGTCGTCGTTCGCCGACGACCCCGGCTTCTACCTGTCCGACGCCTGGGTCACGGCCCGCCACCTCGTCGTCGGGCTCGCGATCGCGCTGGCGATCGCGCTCGTCGCCGGGAGTGCGCTGGCCGCCTGGCGGCCGTTCGAGCACGCCGCCCAACCGGCGCTCGTGCTGGTCATGGTGACGCCGTGGGTCGCCTACATCACGTCGGTGCGCCTCGTCACCGGTCCCGGGACGCCCGCCGCCGTGTTCCTCGTCGCCTTCGTCACGATCCCGGCCTTCGTCTACGCCACCGTCGGCGGCATGCGTGGCGCCGACCCGGCCGCTCGCGAGCTGTTCTCCTCGGTCGACGCCTCGCGCCGCGAGGTGCTGCTGCGGCTGCGGTTGCCGTCGGCGCTCCCGGCGATCTTCACCGCCGCCCGCTTCAACGTCGGCCTCGGGCTCGGCGCCGCCTACTACGCCGAAGGCGCGGCGGGGGCACGCTCGGGCCTCGGCGAGTCGGGGTTCAGGGCGAGTGCGCTCAACGAGGGGCCGTGGCTGTGGACGACGATCCTCTGTGCCGCGATGCTCGGCATCGTGGCCCAGTTCGCGCTGATCCTCACCGAGCGGCGGCTCCTGCGGTGGCACCAGTCGCAGCGTCGAGCCTGATCGGCTACGGCCATGCCACCCGAGCCCGGTAGCGTCGCGGCCGTTCCCCGATCGCAGGAGATCCCGATGCCTCGCCGCCGACTCGTCGCCGCACTCACCACCGTCGCGCTGCTCGCTGCGGCCTGCGGTGACGACGGCGGCGACGCCGACGACGAAGGCAACGCCGACGCGACCCCGCCCGTCGAGGCCGGCGCGGCGTTCCCCGACGAGCGGTGCACCGCCAACGAGGCCGCCGGCACCATCACGTACCTGAGCAGCTTCGACTACGCCGCCGCGGCATCGATCGCGGAGGTCCTGGTCGCCGACGCGAACGGGTACTACGACGAGCTCTGCCTCGACGTCGAGATCACACCCAGCTTCTCGACCGCGAACTATCCGCTGCTCGCGGCGAACGAGGCCCAGTTCTCGTCCGCCGGCTCGTTCAGCGAGCTGGCGACGCAAGCTCGCTCGCTCGACGCCGACCTCGTGGCATTGTCGGTCGACGGTCACGTCGCGGTCGACGTGTTGATGGTCAAGCCCGACCGTGCGGCATCGCTCGACGCGCTGGCCGGTCAGACGATCGGGGTCAAGGGCGCACTCCCGCCGGCGGTCGCCGTGATGCTGCAGCAGGAGGCCGGCCTCGCCGAGGGCGACGACTACGACACCGTCCTGCTCGAGGGGTTCGACCCGTTCGCCCACTGGGCGCTCGACGAGATCGCCGCCGTGCCGGGGTGGCGCAGCAACGAGCCCGGCGCGCTCGAGCGCGGCGGCGAACAGTTCGATCTCTACGACCCGGGCGACTACGAGATCCCGGGATCGTTCGGGCTGATCTACACCAACCGCGAGTTCCTCAGCACGCATCCCAGCGCCGCCGAGGACTTCATGCGGGCGACGATGCGGGGCCTCGCCGACGCCATCGCCGACCCGCAGGCGGCCGGCGAGGTCGCCTACGAGCTGATCGAGGAGAACGGCAACCCGAACTTCCTGTCGGCCGAGGGCGAAGCGTTCCGCTGGTCGACCGACGCCGACACGATCGTCGCGACCACGCCCGAGGGCGTCGACATCGGCGTGCCGGTCGCCACCGAGCTCGAGGCCCAGATCGAGGCGTACGACGCCGTCGGCTTCTACGGCGAGGCCGGCGCCCCGCCGACCGCCGGCAGGTTCGACACCGGCCTCGTCGCGGGCCTGTACGACGACGACGGCACGATCGTCTGGCCGGGCGGCTGACCGGCGACCACCCGGCCGATGCGCCGGGACCCGACCCTCAGGGCGATCAGGGGGCGAGCAGGCTCCGGGCGTGCGCGATGTCGGCCTGGAGCTGGTCGACGAGTGCGTCGATGCCGTCGAACTTGCGCTCGGACCGCAGGAAGTGGGTGAAGCGGACCTTGGCCGACTCGCCGTAGAGGTCGCCCTCGAAGTCGAGCAGGTGCGCCTCGAGCAGCGACGAATCGGCGTGCTCGTAGAACGTCGGGCGGCGTCCGAGATTGATCGCACAGGGGTGCGCCTCGCCGCTCGGGCGCTCGTACCAGCCGGCGTACACCCCGTCGGCCGGCACGCACACTCGGCTGGGGACCTCGACGTTCGCGGTCGGGAACCCGAGCAGTCGGCCGCGCTGGTCGCCCTCGACGACCATGCCGCGCGCCTCGAACGGGCGACCGAGCATCGTGGCGGCCATCTCGACGTCGCCGCCGGCGAGCGCCCGGCGGATTGCCGTCGAGCTCACCGGCTCGTCGACGCCGTCGGCGCGCGGGATCAGCACCAGCGGCGCGACCTCGAACCCGTACGTCTCGCCGACCGACCGCAGCAGATCGACGTTGCCCTCGCGGTTGCGACCGAAGTGGAAATCGGCACCGACGACGATCAGCTCGGTCGCCAGGCACCGGACGAGGACGCGCTCGATGAACGACAGGGCCGACTCTCGCGCCTGCGCTTCGTCGAACGGCAGCACGACGGCGGCGTCGACGCCGGTCGCCTCGAGCAGCTCGAGTCGCTGCTCGTGATCGGTCAGCAGCTGCGGCGCCGACTCGGGTCGCACGATCACGGCCGGGTGCCGATCGAAGGTGACGACCGCCGACCGGCAGCCGCGCTCGGCGGCGAGCCGGCGTACCTCGGCGATGACCGTCTGGTGGCCGAGGTGCAGGCCGTCGTAGGCACCGATCGTGATGACCGTGTCCTCCCCCGGGAACGGCTGATGGTCGGTGTCGGTCACGAGCAACACGGCCGGGACGCTACTGGCCGCTCCCCGACTCCGGCGAACAGACCGATCGACCCCGGCTACCCCGCTGCCGCCGTCGGCAGTACCACGGCGGGCTTCGCCTCCGCGTCGCGGAACGGCTCGTAGACCGCGATGAGCCGGTCGTCGGGGTCGAAGACCGCCCAGGGTCCGTCGCCCGAGTCGACCGGCCGCGGCAGCACCCGACCGTTGGCGACGAGCTGCGTCAGATTGGCGTCGGCCGACACCCTGGTGAGTCCCCGCACGGCGGTGTCGACCGGGAGGAGCTCACACTCGTCGGGGCTCGCGGCCTCGTCGATCGTGAACTCGCCCACGGCGAGGCGGCGCAGGTTGCGCAGGTGGGCACCACCGCCCAGGAGCGACCCGAGGTCGGCGGCCAGCGTGCGGATGTAGGTACCGGCCGTGCACACGACGTCGATCGCGAGCACACCCGGCTCCGGCGCTCCCGTGACGTCGAACCGGTGGATCGTGCAGGGCCGCGGCGGCCGATCGACCTCCTTGCCCTCGCGGGCGAGTTCGTGCAGGCGTCGACCGTCGATCTTGATCGCGGACACCATCGGCGGGATCTGCATGATGTCGCCGACGAGGTGTGCGTCCACGACGGCCTGCGCCTCGGCGACGGTGACCGGCTCCATGTCGTGCGTCGCCGTGACCTCGCCCGCCGCGTCGAGCGTCGACGTCTCGGTGCCGAGCACGACCTCGCCGGCATAGTGCTTGGTCGTCTTCTCGATGAAGCGCAGCAGCTTGGTCGTCATGCCGACGGCGACGACGAGCACGCCGGTCGCGTCCGGGTCGAGCGTGCCCGCGTGGCCCACCTGACGCTCGTGGAACCGCTTGCGGAGCATGCCGACGACGTCGTGGCTGGTGACGCCGGCCGGCTTGTCGACGATGCACAGCCCGTGCGTGGTCGCTGGTCGCTTGCGTGCCATCAGGGGAACCTCGCTCGGATCCAGTCGGCGAAGATCGGGTCGACGAGCTCGTAGCGGTCGCCGACCTGCCACACGTCACCACGCTCGACGAGCTGATCGCGGGCACGGTACGCGCTCGACGACGACAGCCCGAGATGCTCGGCCGCGACGCCGAACAACGACTCGCCGTGGGCGAGCAGCCGCAGGACCGCCTGCGCGCCGGACGTGCGACCGGAGAACAGCGCCTCGAGCCCGAGCCGCGACCGGTCGGCCACGCGCCGCACCACGTCGGGCCAATCGCGCTCGGTGAAGCGCCCGCCCGGCCCGACGGTCTCCCACGCGGCATCGGCGAGCTGCATGCTGCGATGTGGATGGCCGTTGGCGAACTCGGCGATGATGCGGCCGGCCGGGCCGGCGTGGCGGCCCGAGGTCGTGAAGCCGTGGTCGATGATGGTCGCGATGGTGGCGGCGTCGAACGGCTCGATCTCGACCAGATCGGCCTGGGCGTAGAACGGCATCGACCGATCGGTGAACATCTGCAGCATGAGCGTCGGCTGCGATCCGGCGAACAGCAGCCCGAGCTCACGGTAGTGGTGCTGGAACTTGGTGCGCATCAGCCCGGCGACGCCCTCGACCCCGAACGCCCCGCCGAACTCGTCGACGACGCACACCACCGGGTTCACCTGCGCCGCCTCGACGATGGCGTCGAGCTGGCGGTGGAAGAGCTCGACGGGCTCGGGCCGCTCGGCGGACCGACGTCGCAGCTCTGCGCGCAGGACCCCGAGGTGGAGGCCGAAGCTGGCGCTGTAGTCGTCGAGCCAGCGACGGGCCGGACCGATCGCCCGCCGCAGGCCGTCGTCGAACCGCTCGACCACGTCGGCCATCGACGACGCCTCGTACAGGTCGACCCAGACGACCGACGTGCCCGCCGACTCGAGGTCGGTGGCGACACGACGCAGGACGCTCGTCTTGCCGAACCGGCGCGGACCGAGCAGCGTGGTGACGCGCCGGCGCGTGACCTGTTCGATCAGGTCGTCGACGAGCTCGTCCCGCCCGACGACCTGGTCCGGTTCGAGCGGTCCCTGATGCGGGAACGGCGACAACTCCACACCCCGGAACCTAGCAGCACCTGCTAGTAACGAGGTAGCAGATGTTGCTAGTTTCCGAGAGAGCCTCGGTCGGCCGTGCCGCGGAGGGCTCAGTCGCCGCCCGGTTCGGTGCGGCGAGCCCGGTCGGCGCGGAGCACCTCGTCGATGCGCTCGG
>JAUHYJ010000810.1 GCA_030425785.1 Acidimicrobiia bacterium
CGGCGCACTGGCACGTCGAGTCGTCGCTCGACCACGGCACGGGGTAGGTGATGTCGGCGTCGCTCGTCCGCATGATGTCGTACACCCCGAACGCGCCACCCGATCGCACGACGCGGCGCACCTCCGTGAACAGCGCCGCCTTGTCGGCGACGTTCATGCCGACGTGGAGCTGGGTCGCGGCGTCGAAGGTCGCGTCGGGGAACGGCATGGCGAGCGCGCTGGCGACCTCGAGGTCGATCTGGTCGTCGAGACCGGTCCACGAGTTGAGCGTGCGTCCGACCTCGACGAACTCGGGGACGAGGTCGAGGCCGGTGACACGACAGCCTCTCGACGATGCGATCAATCGGGCGGTTCCGCCGATCCCGCACCCGACGTCGAGCACGTGGTCGTCGGCGTCGAGACCGAGATGCTCGAGCAGCTCGATCGTCGCGGGCCGTCCGCCGATGTGGAACTCGTCGACCGGCCCGAGGTCGTCGACGGTCGCGTCGGTCGGCTCGATCCCGAGCTGCCCCAGCCCCCGCTCGATCGCTGACAGCAATTCGCCGGCGCTGTAGTGCTCGACGATCCGTGCGTCATCCATCCGACAAGCCTGTCAGATCCCGCCCGACCGATGCGCGGGATTGCCGCCCCGTCCGCGGCGCCCGCCGCATGGTGCCCCTTGGCGCCGCCGGGCTCGGCCTGCGCCGGCTCGAGGGGCCACCGTTTCGGCGCCGCGCCGGTCGGGTACGCGGAGCAGATGCTCATCGTCGGCCGCAGCACCTCTCGATGACGCCGACGTGGTCGCTCGGCGTCAGCGTCGTCGTGCTCGCCGCGTCGGCCGGGGTGTTGCTCACCGCCGGGGTGCGGCTCACCGGCGTGGTCGACGTGATCGCCGACCGAACCGGTCTCGGCGAAGCGATGGCCGGTGCCGTGCTCCTCGGGGCGACGACATCCCTGCCTGGTCTCGTGACGACGGCGAGCGGTGCGCTCGCCGGCGAGGCCGGCTTCGCGATCAGCAACGCCATCGGCGGGATCGCGGCGCAGACCACGTTCCTCGTGATCGCCGACCTGAGCTACCGACGCGTCAACCTCGAGCACGCGGCCGCGTCGGTGTCGAACCTCGTCCAGACGATCGTGCTCGTGAGCCTGATCGGTGTCGTGCTCGCGGCCACGGGCAGCCCCGTCGTCACCGTGCTGGGGGTGCACCCGGCCACCGTGCTGCTCGTCGTGATCTACGGCTACGGCCTCGTGCTGACCTCGCGCACCCAGCGCTCACCGATGTGGCAGCCGCGCGAGACCGAGTCGACGGTCGTCGACCAGCCCGAGGACGACGACGACGAACGCTCGACCGGCCACCTCTGGTCCGAGTTCGCCGGGCTCGCGGCCGTCGTCGCGGTCGTCGGCTGGGCGATCGGGCGTGCCGGCCTGTCGATCGCCGCCGAGACCGGTTGGTCGGGGTCGCTCGTCGGCACGCTCTTCACGAGCGTCGTGACATCGCTCCCCGAGCTCGTCACCGTGATCGCCGCGGTGCGCATCGGTGCCGTGACCTTGGCGGTCGCCGACATCGTCGGCGGCAACACGTTCGACGTGCTGTTCGTGGCCGTGGGCGACGTGGCGTTCCGGAGCGGATCGATCTACCACGCCGCGGACGACCAAGCTCTGTTCCTGCTGTCCGTGACCGTCGTGCTCTCGGCGCTCCTCGCAGCGGGCATGGTCGGGCGCGAGGAACGTCACATCGGCTTCGAAGGCGTGGCGATCCTCGGCTGCTACGGCCTGGCG
>JAUHYJ010000811.1 GCA_030425785.1 Acidimicrobiia bacterium
GTGCGTGCTTGGTGGCGCAGTACGCGCCGTAGAAGCCCGACGTGCTGACCGCGCCGATCGAGGTGACGTTGACGATCCGGCCGGTGTCGTGCTCGCGCATCGAGGGCAGGACCAGCTTGATGAGCTCCCACGGACCGAAGAAGTTCGTCTCGAACTGGAAGCGGAACATGTCGTCGGGGATCTCCTCGGTCGCGCCGAGTGCGGAGATGCCGGCGTTGTTGACGAGGACGTCGATCCGGCCGAACCGGTCGAGGGTGCGTTCGACCGCGCCTCGACGCGACGCGTCGTCGGCGACGTCGAGCTGGTCGACGACGATGTTGTCGACGGCGTCGAGCCCGGCGGCCTTCTCGGGCGATCGCATGGTGGCGACCACCTGGTCGCCGCGCGCCGCGAACCCCTCGGCTGCGGCGCGTCCGAACCCCGAACTGCACCCCGTGATCAGTACGACTGCCATGCGGCGAACGTAGCCGTCGGGTCGGGCGCCCGACCGGGCGCGGTTCCGCAGGGCGGCACGGCACGCTCGCCGGCGCCGAACCGGGCGGGTTCTCGGGACGCACCGCTCGGTAGGCTGGCCACCACTATGAGCGCCGGCACCGACAGTGGCACGAACGCGGATCAGCTCCGACAGTCCTTCCTCGACTTCTTCGCGGCGAAGGACCACGCCGTCGTGCCCTCGGCCTCGCTCATCCCCCACGACCCGACCGTCATGTTCACCGTGGCGGGCATGGTGCCGTTCAAGCCCTACTTCGTGGGCGACGAAGTGCCGCCGTACAACCGGGCCGTGAGCTCGCAGAAGTGCGCCCGTGCCGGCGGCAAGCACAACGACCTCGACGACGTCGGCCGCACCAAGCGCCATCTCGTCTTCTTCGAGATGATGGGCAACTTCAGCTTCGGCGACTACTTCAAGGAAGCGATCATCCCGTGGTCGTGGGAGCTCGTCACCGCCAGCCGCGAGTCGGGCGGTTGGGGGATGGACGGCGACCGGATGTGGATCACCGTCCACGAGTCCGACGACGAGGCCGAGGCGATCTGGCACGAGCAGGTCGGCGTGCCGATGAGCCGCATCCAGCGGCTCGGCGACAAGGACAACTTCTGGCAGATGGGCGACACCGGGCCGTGCGGCCCGTGCTCGGAGATCCACATCGACCGCGGTCCCGAGTTCGGGCCCGACGGTGGGCCCCTCAATGACCCTGGCGGAGACAGGTTCATGGAGTTCTGGAACCTGGTCTTCATGCAGTACAACCAGGCGCCCGACGGGTCGCGCACGCCGCTGCCGAAGCCGTCGGTCGACACCGGAGCGGGCCTCGAGCGCATCCTGGCGCTGCTCCAGGGCGTCGACTCGGTCTGGGAGACCGACCTGATGATGCCGCTGATCGAGACGGCGCAGTCGGTCACCGGCAAGCGGGCGATCGTCGGCGACTACGACGATCGTGACAGCTTCGCGATGCGGGTGCTCGCCGAGCACGCCCGCTCGTCGACGATGCTGGTGAGCGACGGCGTGTTCCCGTCGAACGAGGGCCGCGGCTACGTCCTGCGGCGCATCATCCGCCGGGCGGTGCGGTACGCGTTCCTGCTCGGCACCGAGCAGCTCGTCATGCCGCGCCTCGTCGAGACGGCGATCGACGTGATGGGCACCGCGTATCCCGACGTCGTCAAGAACCGCGACTTCATCGTCGGGGTGCTCACCCGTGAAGAAGAGCGCTTCCGCCACACGCTCAAGACGGGCCTCGGCATCCTCGACGACGAGCTCACCGGTG
>JAUHYJ010000812.1 GCA_030425785.1 Acidimicrobiia bacterium
TCGCACCGTCACCTCGACTACGACAAGGCGGCGTCGGCCATCTTCACCGAGCCCGAGATCGCCGACGTCGGCCTCGCGGAGGCCGAGGCCTTCGCGAGCGGCCGCAAGATCCGTGTCACGAAGGTGCCCTTCGCCACCACGGCGAAGGCGCTCATCAACGCCGACCCGCGCGGCTTCGTGAAGATCATCTCCGACCCGGCCACGGGTGTCGTGCTCGGCGGCTCGATCGTCGGCCGTCATGCGGCCGAGCTGATCTCGGTGATCGCGCTCGCGGTCACGGCAAACCTGAAGGTGAGCGACATCTACGAGTCGTTGCTCGTGCACCCCGCGCTCAGCGAAGCCCTCGCCGAAGCCGCCGAGTAGTCGGCGGCTCCGGCGAAGCGCGCGGGTCAGGCGACCCGGGTGCCGATCATCCGGTGCGCGGCGCCCTGGACGAACATGTCCGTCGCGCTGCTGATCATGTCGATGTACTTCGGGTCGGCGAGCAGCTTGGCGTTGGCGTCGTCGGCGGCAGCTGCGTCGGCGGCGATGCCGACCCATCCGAACTCGCCGAAGGTCCCGGCGAGCGCGCTGCCGAACACGATCGGCATGCCGGTGACCGACTCGGCGTGCTGTGACAACTCGACGCCGAAGCCGACGACCTGGTCGTAGCGTCCCGCCGCGACCGCGGTCGTGATGGTCGCGACCGCACCGACCGGTGGGCGCTGATCGCCGAGCTCGCCGTGGATGACGGTCATCATCTGGGTCTCGGCGGTTCCGACCATGTGGCTGCGGAGTTTGGCGGCGCGTTCCTCGTAGCCCGCGTCGCCCATGAAGTGGGCGTTCATCGCGGCGGCCCCGGCGAGCCCGTCGACGACGGTGCTGAAGCTCAGCGTGCCGTACGGCGCGCCGAGCCCGACGGCCCACAGGCCGATCTCCTGGCCGACCTTGTCGGAGACGTACGCGCGTAGGTCGGATGCGACCCCGAGCGTCTCGTCGACGCTGCCCTGGAGCAGGACGGTACGGGTGAACAATTCCATGAGATTCCCCTCTCGATACACGTCGCACGGGAGTGCGTCGCGGTGGTCGGTCCCCACCCCCCAGTGGGGACCGATTTCACAATTTCACAAGTGATAGCGGTTGTCCAGACGACGTTCTGTGACATCCGGCTCACATCCAACGCGGAATGTGGTCGAACTCGGGTCGCGCGCGTCCCGTCGGCGGTGGTCAGCGGATGGTCACCCGTGTGTGGCCGTCGCGCGCCGGACGATCCCCGGGCGCCGATCGGCCGGCCGACGGGTCAGTCGATCACGACGACGACGTCGCCGCCGCCGACGGTGTCGCCGGGGGCGACCTTGATCTCGGCGATCACGCCGTCCTTGTCGGCGTTGATCTGGTTCTCCATCTTCATCGCCTCGAGGACGATCACGCCCTGGCCGGCGGTGACCTCCTGGCCGACCTCGACCAGCACCTTGACGATCGTGCCCTGCATCGGCACCGCCACCTGGCCCGAACCGGCGGCCGCGGCCCCACCGCCGGCGGCACGCGGCTTCTTCGCCTTCGCCGCGGGCGCGGCCGCGACACCGACCATCTCGGGCACCCACATCTTGACCGCGAAGCGCTTGCCGTTGACCTCGACCGTGGTCGATCGCTCGACGAGCGGTTCGGCGTCCTCGTCGGCCGGCGGCGCAGCGGGAGCCGACGTCACCCCGGACAGGTCGAGGTTCTGCTCGACCCACTTGGTCGAGTGCTCGACGGCGCGGAAGTCGGGGTGGC